>JAFDHR010000082.1 GCA_019308645.1 Deltaproteobacteria bacterium | reverse complement strand
CCTTGAAGGGAGCGCCGAGGCTATTATTTCCAGCGACCATCATCTACTAAAACTTAGCTCGTGCCCGATTCCCATCTTCCGCCCCTCTGAATTCCTTCGAGCAATATGAGTGAACGAATGGGCCAGGCCCACTATATTGCCAAGGATTCAAATTCTTTACTCTTCAGATTTCAGATAATCACTGTCTTCTTTATGATGCTGACAGCTTCCTCAGGAGTGTCCACGAGGCTTAAGAGGTCAAGGTCTGATCCTGATATGGACTTTTCTTTTATCAAGGTTTGTTTTATCCAGTCAATCAGGCCTTTCCAGTAGCTGGAATCTATGAGGATGACAGGGAAGGATTTTATTCTTTTGGTCTGAATCAAGGTGAGGGACTCAAAAAGTTCGTCAAGGGTTCCAAAACCTCCAGGCATAATGATATAGGCTACCGCATATTTTACAAACATAACCTTTCTGATAAAAAAGTATTTAAAATCGAGTTGGACATTTGCATATTTATTGGGTTTCTGCTCATTAGGAAGATGGATATGGAGGCCCACAGATTTTCCGCCAGCCTCCGCAGCCCCTTTATTGGCTGCCTCCATAACTCCAGGTCCTCCACCAGAAACCACATTAAAATCGTTTTCTACCAGTAGTCGAGCGACATGTTCTGTAGTTTTATAGTTGTGACTGTTGGGATGGGATCGGGCTGATCCAAAAATAGTCACAGCCGGATATATTTGGGGCATGGCATCAAAGCCCTCCACAAATTCTGCCATGATATTAAACATCCTCCAGGTATCATCTTTTGTAATGTCATCAACAATATACTGTTTCTCATGCATGATCAATTACCTCTGTCATTATATGTTATCGAATTTATGAAACTGTGCACTTAGTTAATTGGGTGAAAACTCATCATTTCATACCTTTATTCAGGAAGGATTCTTTGAAGCTCTTCCTGAATATATTCAAGCTTACTCACATCCTCATCGTTGATTGTTGGCTTTTCTTCTTTTTCCTTAAGGCGTGTTTTTAATCGCTCTATTTCATATTCCAGATCAATGACTTTGTTGAGCATGGTTTGCCTTATCTCTATAGGTGTTACTTCAGCGGGTACTTCTTCTCGGACCACTTCTCTGGCTTTAAGTAACAGGCTTTCTTTCCATTTGGGAACATGAACATCCATCCCAAATTTCTCACGGATCATTGTAGCCAGTGCTTCACTGGCTGTAGGCTCTCCATGGACGACAAAGACCTTGGGGCGGGGTTCGGTGAAATGGCTTACCCATTCCAGAAGGTCTTTCTGATCTGCATGGGCAGAAAATCCGCCAATGGTGAAAACCTTTGCCTTGACCGCAACATCCTCTCTGAAAATCTTTACCTGTTTTTCTCCATCTACTATCTTTCTTCCTGTGGTTCCCCGAGCCTGGAATCCTACAATGATAATACTTGCTCCTGGGCGCCAAAGGTTATGTTTGAGGTGATGTTTGATTCGGCCTGCGGTGCACATCCCGCTCGCAGCGATGATAATAGCGGAACCAGGTTTCTCATTGATGGCAATAGATTCTTCAGTAGTGGGGGTGAAATGCAGATTTGGCATATCAAAGGGATCAAAACCTTGATCCACAATGGCCCTGGCCTGCTCATCATAATATTTTTTGTTTTTACGAAAGATTTGTGTGGCCTGGATGGCGAGAGGGCTATCCAGATAGACAGGAATATTTGGAAGGATTTTATCCCTATAGAACTCACCCAGAAGGTAGAGTATCTCCTGGGTCCTTTCCAGAGCAAAGGCTGGAATGATAACCTTTTCCTTATGTGATAAGGCATATTGGATGGCCTCTAAAAGTTCTTTTTTGCTATCCTCGAAAGGGCGATGCATACGGTTACCGTAGGTAGATTCAATAAATAGATAGTCTCCTGCGAAGATTTCATAGGGATCTTTAATAATGAGTTGATTTTGTTTGCCCAGATCCCCTGAAAAAACGATCTTTGTTTCCTCATTCGCTTCCTCTATCCACAGCTCCACAATAGAAGAACCAAGAATATGCCCCGCATTCCTTAGGCGTGCCTTTATTCCCGGTTCAACTGTGATTATCTGGTCTCTTTCCATTGGGGAAAGATATTGTAAACTTTGTGTGGCATCCTTCGTTGTGTAAAGGGGAAGTATTTCCTTTTTACCCTTTCTTTTATCTTTTCTCGTCTGCCATTCGGCATCCATTTCCTGGACATGCGCTGAATCAAGGAGCATAATTTGGCACAGTTCCGCTGTGGGTGGAGAGGTGATAATCTTTCCTCGAAAACCATCCTTTACCAATTTGGGTATTCTTCCGCTATGGTCAATATGAGCATGGGTCAAAAAAAGGGTATTGATCTGTGTAGGATCAAAGCCCCAGTCTTGCCAGTTGCGCAGTTCTATCTGTTTCCCACCTTGAAAGAGGCCGCAGTCAACAAGAACTTTTTTGCCCTGAGAATTTTCAATGAGATAATTGGATCCGGTTACTGATCCAGCAGCGCCCAAACAGGTTATTTTGATCATATTTTGCTCCTCCTTTTTATATTTTGATCATGCCCAGGGAAGCATAGCCTTATTCAGAATAAATGTAAATGGTTATGAAATGGTTACTTCATTGACCTTTTTGTCTTTCTAACCTATACTGATAGTCTATAAAGGTGTAATCTTTTCAAAGAAATTCTTTATCGAGGCTATCGTCACTGAATAATTTAAGGTTATGCTGCCAGATTGTAAGGTAAGAAAAGGCAGTATAGATTCTCAGGGGAAAGCAAAGATTGGAGAAATTGAACCCGCCAAGATTCATGTTTCATTTCCTGAAAACAAGGGCAAGAGATTGGAACAACAGCAATAGCCTGTCGGATGATCAGATCACTTTAAACGACATCGAATATTCCTCCCGGCACCAGACAACGGAAAGATCCTATTTTGATTACAGGGTTTGACCCTGATTCTTCTATACATAATAAAAAAGCCTTTAGTCTTTGAGGTAATGGAGTAAATGGCATGGAGATCACGCGCCGGGATTTCATAAAAGATTCTCTTATTTTAGGCGGCTCGTTTCTCTTGTCTCCTGTCTCCCTTAACGCCGGACAGAAAAAGACAGAGGCTTGGCATCCAACCTATGAAAAATTGGAGAACGAAGGGAAATTGGCTCAGAGGGTCGAGCAGGCCTACGCCATCTTCGAGGATTGCCAGCTATGCCCACGGCGTTGTGGGGTGAATCGGAAAAAGGGCGAAAGAGGGTTCTGCCGAGCCCCATACAGTCCAGTGATTTTCAGCGCTCAACCCCATTTTGGCGAAGAGGTACCGTTGGTGGGCAAAAATGGATCTGGTACCATCTTCTTTTCCAATTGTAATCTCCGCTGTATCTTCTGCCAGAATTGGCCCATATCCCATGAGGGAAAAGGTAAGGAACTTCAAGATGAAGACCTGGCGGACATGATGATCCACCTCCAGAAAATCGGCTGCCATAACATCAACTTAGTTACACCTACCCATGTCATGCCCAACATCCTTAATGCTACTCGGATTGCCTTCAAGAAAGGGCTACGTCTTCCCTTGGTTTACAATACAAGCGGGTACGAGCGATTAGAGATACTGAAGATCTTAGACGGCATCGTGGATATTTATATGCCAGACATGAAATACATGGATGCTGATTATGCAGAGAAATATTCATCCGGGGCTTCAGACTATCCCGAATTGACTAAGAGAGCGATCATCGAAATGAACAGACAGGTGGGAGAGCTCCTGGTTGATAAGCGAGGAATTGCCACTCGCGGTCTGATCATCCGACACTTAGTCATGCCCAACCGGGTGGCTGGGACAGAGAAATTAGTCAGGTGGATGGCTGAGGCCCTCCCTAAATCAACCTATGTGAACATCATGGCTCAGTATCATGTGAATTACAAGGCCTTTGACTATCCAGAAATAGCCCGTGGGATCACTGTGCAGGAATTCTTGGAAGCAATGGAGTGGGCTGAAAAATATGGTTTGACCAACCTTGACCCTAAGTCTGTGGCGCTCAAGAAATTTTATTCTCTCTTCAAACGCCGATCAGGATGAATTCATTATACGGTCTCGCCTTCTTCTATAGAATGTGTTTCTGTCGTCCTATTGGCACTATTTTTAAAGCTTATGGAATCACGCCCAAATGCCGGGTATGGGCCTTCCACAATACTTACACTTCCCTTCCTTTACATGTATCTTCCCGATCATGTATCCAGTCCGTTGGATTATCATTTTCTTGCATGTGGGGCAGAAGGTATTCCAACCCTCGTGACCCGGTACCTTCCCGACGTAGACATATTCAAGACCAGAAGAAAAAGCCAGTGCCCGGGCTTTCTCGAGCGTGGAAATAGGCGTTGATGGGAGTTTCTTAAGTTTGTGCAAGGGATAGAAACGAGAGAAATGTATCGGAGTATCCGCGCCCAATTCTCTCTTCACCCATAGGCACATTTCTCTTAGAGTCGACATATCATCATTCTTTGTAGGGATTATGAGATTTGTGATCTCTACGTGGATTTTTTCCTGCTTCAGTGTCTTTAAGGTATCGAGCACTGGGGCCAGTTCTCCACTGGACAGTTCATGATAAAAGTCTTCAGTAAACCCTTTCAGATCAATTTGGGCCGCGTCTAACACCGTGCATAAATTTCTGAGTGGAGCCAGATTTATGAAACCATTTGAGTGAATGACATTCAAAAGACCAGCCTTCTTTGCAAAGGAGGCAACGTCTAACATATATTCATAAAAGATGGTGGGTTCTGCATAGGTGTAGGCAATCGAATGTGCCCCCATCTCTTTCGCCTTCTTTACCGCAATCTTAGGTGGAATCTCGTAACTATATAAGTCCTCTGGGGTGGCTTGGGATATTTCCCAATTCTCGCAAAACTTACATTGGAAATTGCATCCCGCCGTTGAGAGCGTTAAAGAAGCGGTTCCAGGAAGGACATGAAAAAAGGATTCCTTTTCAATAGGGTCTAAATGAATGACGCAGGGATTTCCATAAACCAAGCTGTAATATTTTCCTTCCCGATTCTCCCGAACTCTACAAAAGCCTCTTTTACCCTCGGCAACACGGCACTGTCTGGGGCACAGCTCACACTGAATCTCTCCTCCATCCAGAGAAGTGAAATAGGGGGAGAGCTTTGTCCTAATAAGGCCCTTTACGGCCATTTGTGCCTGTACGGTATCTGGAAAACCGAAGAGCTGAGCGGCACACAGAACACAGAGGCTCGTTCCACAAAATTTCAAGAACTCACGCTTTGTAAGGTATGACTCAGGAATGTCCCCATCTTCCCTATTGTTTGCAATGTGGACTACGGTGGAATGATCTGGAGAGGGTTTAATCATGATGTGTATTCATTAATGGCATACCTATTACGTTTTTAATATCGAAATAGATGAGAAAAGTCAAAAATAAAGGGTGATATCAGTTTCAAAGATTCTTTCTTTCTCTTAGCGCAAGAAAGTGTTATATGAAATCCTTACAAAACCTGACAAATTTGTATTATCCTCGTTGAGAAAATGTGAGTCATACAAAGCGTGCGATATTGCCTCCTTCAATAAATTAACTTATGTCCAAAAAATTATATCTTGATGAAAGCGGTGAATGTAGTTTCTCTGAAGAAAGTGTATTTAAGCATTTTTTGATTACTGTGCTTTCGATTGATACACAATTTTCAGGAATAATAAAAAGTAAATTAAAACGTCAGCTTGCCAAAATTATAAATAATGGTTGGAATAAAAATGAAGAAATAAAAGCATCTGCACTATACTATTATGGAAAAGTGCAATCTATAATGGATATATTACAAACATTATTAGCTATAAAATCTCTTGATATCCACTATATCATCATTAATAAACACAAAATAAACAACCAATCCTTTAGAAATTCCTCTTATGGAATAAGCTATAATTATTTTACAAAAATCATTTTAACTGAATTGATATTTCAAGATAATTTTTTAGACATTGATTTAATCTATGATCTAAGGAATAAGGAAACACACGCAAAAAAACATTTTAAACAATATCTTGAAACTGAAATATTGGGGTTGTCTTTAGAAAATGAAAAACCCGTAACATTATCCATTGAAGGGCTCCACTCTAAACAATGTTATGGTTTAATGGCTGTAGATTTTTTCTCTTGGAGTGTTTACCGAAAGTTTGAATATGGCGATGATAGGTTTTATACTTTGCTTGCAAATAACCTGGGTAGAAAAAGGGAATGGTATCTCGATAAATAAAGAAAGCGCGACTTTAGGAATGATTGCGATACACGCAATTTATGTCTGCAAATAAGGCACATTACCTAAAGATTTATTGCGCTTGAATATAATTTTATACATGCTTATTTCAAAAGTCAATAAATATTTCATTACTCACTACCCTAAAGTGGGACATTCCGGAATAAATTATGTCTAGAAGAATTTACGCAGGCATTGATATTGGGTCCTTATCTTCAGAGGCCCTTCTCCTCGGAGAGGATGGGATTTTGGCATACTCCATTATGAATACCGGAGCTCACCCACAGAGAGCTGCTCAGAGGTGTTTTGAGGAGGCCTTAACCAAGGCAAGCTTGGATAAGAAGGCCGTTTCCGTAGTTGTTGCTACGGGGTATGGGCGGATTAGGGTACCCTTTGCAACCAAACAGGTAACCGAGATAACATGCCATGCCAAGGGTGCATATTTTATATTTCCAGGTACCCGAACTGTTATCGACATCGGTGGTCAGGACAGCAAGGCCATTACCCTCAATGACCAAGGAGGAGTTACTGACTTTGTAATGAATGATAAGTGCGCAGCAGGTACTGGCAGGTTTTTAGAGGTGATGGCCGCTGCCTTGGAAACCGAGCTGATGGATATGGGGAGAAGGTCTTTAGGGGCGAAAAAAGGTGTGTCTATCAGCAGCATATGCACTGTCTTTGCTGAGTCAGAGGTAATTTCCTTGATTGCGGAGGGCTATAAAAAGGGAGAGATTATCAGAGGTCTCCATGAATCTATTTCTCGACGAATCTTTAGTATGATTAAGAGATTGAGGGTGAGAGAGGAGATTACATTCGGCGGTGGTGTAGCAAAGAACCAGGGAATAGCAGAGATTCTCAAGGAGCTTTTTGGAATGCAGATAAACATCCCTGAGGAGCCTCAAATAGTGGGAGCTCTGGGTGCTGCACTCTGCGCTAAAGAAATAGCGCTCAAGAGAGATTCTTCTAAGTCCATTTAGGCTTCTTTCGTGTATGGGAACAGATAACAACGCTTACCAGCCAGATAAAAATTCTGGTTACATATTCCTTGACCTTCATGGCCTACTATAGTCTGTGTAAAAGTACGTTCTCTTAAAAAGGAAGGCAACATGAAATGAAAGCAATGGTATTGAATAAGATCTGTAGTCTTGAAGAAAATAAGAATCCTCTGGAGATGTCAGATGTGCCGGATCCTGTTCCGGGAGAAAAGGAGATTTTAGTGAAAGTTTCAGCCTGTGGGGTCTGCCATACCGAATTAGATGAAATTGAGGGAAGAACTCCTCCACCTAAGTTTCCGATTATTTTGGGTCATGAAATTGTCGGAAGAGTAGTAAAGACGGGTAGCAACGCAGGTAAGTTTACCATTGGAGACAGGGTAGGAATTGGATGGATTTATTCAGCGTGCCAAGAATGCAAGTTCTGTCTGGAAGGCAATGAGAATTTATGTGAAAATTTCAGGGCAACTGGCAGGGATGCTAATGGAGGATATGCAGAATATACGAAAGTAATAGAGGATTTTGCGTATAAAATTCCTGATGTATTTTCTGATTCTGAAGCAGCTCCCCTTTTATGTGCTGGTGCGATTGGCTATCGTTCCCTGAGGTTAACTGGCATCAAAGATGGACAAAATCTGGGGCTCACCGGATTTGGCGCTTCGGCTCACCTTGTGCTTAAGATGGCACGACACAAATATCCACACTCAAAGGTGTTTGTCTTTGCCAGAAGCAAAAAGGAAAGGGAGTTTGCTCAAGAGCTTGGAGCTGTGTGGGCAGGCGATACTGACGAAGAATCACCTGAAAAACTTGATTGCATAATTGATACCACACCTGTCTGGAAGCCAATAGTTGAAGCCTTAAAGAATTTAGTGGGTGGGGGAAGGTTGGTTATAAATGCAATTCGGAAGGAAGATGTGGACAAAAAATATCTTGTACGATTGAATTATCCTACTCATCTCTGGCTTGAAAAAGAAATAAAGAGTGTCGCTAATGTGGAAAGGAGAGATATCAGCGAATTTTTAGAACTCGCGGCCACAATTCCCATCAAACCCGAAGTTGAGGAATTCACATTGGAGCGAAGGTTTTAAGGATAGCTGAATTCAGGTATCATAAAATCAGATAGAATCCATTAAAAGAATCCGTCAAGTAAACTTAAAACTGGGGCTTCTGTTAGATAAAAGATGATGTTAAATGTAATTTTGATGAACATCCAGTACAGAACTAAATGATTTAGGGCAGAAATATCGTAAATCTTTAAACGACAATACAAAACCTTTAGAAACTGGGTCTCAGATAAACATAGAGAAAGGAATCAGTGATGCAACCAGATCCTACTAACCTGCTTAATAAAATCGGCATTACTCATCCACTTATCGGAGTTTACGATGCACCAGACCCATCACCCTTTGAGCCTCTTGTTAGACCTAAGCCGGGTAAATGGGCCTGTATCTTTATGTTTTACAAGAAATGGCTAAACGGTGAAACACTCTATATCACCAAAGACAATTTTGGTTGTGGTGGTGCTGGTTACTGGCTTTGCAATATAGAATCAATGACACGTGAGGACTTTGTCAAATTTCTTGCGGAAGATGAAGGACTGAAATCATCTCATAAACTGATGAACCGTTGGCTGGACTACCGTGAAACTTACAAGCAGAATCACCCCAACCTTCTCATTGGACCACTCAAAGAAGATCAGTACCAATATCTCAAGAGTATCACGTTCTATGTGAATCCTGATCAATTGGGTGTGCTCATGCTCGGCGCCAACTACAACAACGCACCTGATGATCCACCTGCTGTCATTGCCTCCTTCGGATCGGGGTGCGGCCTAATGCTAGCGTTATTCGACGACCTGAGTATCCCTCAGGCCATGATTGGTGCTACAGACATTGCCATGCATCGCCCGACATGCTGGCATTTACTGTGACCAAGCCGATGTTTGAGCAGCTTTGCCAGTTGGACGACAGGAGTTTTCTCTACAAGCCATTCTGGCAGAATCTTAGAGAAGCGCGGGGTCTTCCGGTAATGTAAAGAGGATGGTTTTGAAAAGAAAAAGCATAATTTCATGGATGTCCCCCCTTTTCTAACAGAGGCACAATCTTGATGATTGTATTAATAATCCTTGGATTACTTTTTGCACTAATTGGCCTCATTGGGTGCCTTTTACCTGTTATCCCGGTACCTCCTCTCAGTTTTTTCGCCTTAATTATTCTTTCCTATGCCAAAAATTGGGAACCGTTGATTACAAGATTGTTGATTATTATGGCAGGATTGACTATACTGGCTACTGTTTT
>JAFDHR010000081.1 GCA_019308645.1 Deltaproteobacteria bacterium | reverse complement strand
AAACCCACCATAGCCCATCTCTTGCCCCAATTGCATAGCCTCTTCAGGTGGCATGTCAGGAGAGATAGTAAAGGGCTTCTTGACCATTATCTCTTTGACTGTCATCTTCGCTAAGAGGTAATGCAATTCATGAATGCTCAGGGCTGTAGCCGGGGAAGGCGATGCCTCTAAAAGCATGTGCTTGGTTACAAGGCCTATTAGTTTATCCTTTTTCATGACCGGCAGTCTTCTGATCTTATGGGCATCCATTATCTTTCTGGCATCATGAATCGAGGTTTTCTCGTCAACAGCTACCACGTTGGTGCTCATAATATCTCGTATTCTCATTTTTTCCTCCTGGTTAAAATATATAAGAATAGTGTGTTATGTTTTAACGTATTGATTTAAAGAAATAGTTTTATTGATTTAAAGAAATAGTTTCAATCCGGCACTTTACTCAAAAACAACAAAACCACACCCATTTATGCGTGGGTGTGGTTTTGTTTTGTGCGTATTCCCTATCTCTGGTAGGGGAAAATACCTACTTCAGGGTGGATGAAATAGGGGTATTATAGATGATGCCGTTTGATAAGATATGTTATTGTTTTATCCACTTCCTTACGAATTTTATCTTTTTGCGGCCCTGTGACGGTATATGGCCGATCATGCAGACTGCCTACCTCTATCTCAGGGCCGAACATCATCCCACCTACCAGGCCTGCAAACTCATCCTTTGGTTCAACATCGTTCAATAGAGCCCAGGCCAGTGTCCAGCATCGAGCCGTACGATAGATATCATAACCACCTCCACCAGTGGCCAGGATTTTTCCACATAGCCCTCTCAATTTTTTGATAATCTCAGTATAAGAATTGTTTGTGAGCATAAGGTCAGTTAGCGGATCAGATATCATGGAATCTGCACCTAATTGAGCAACTAAGATGTCTGGACTAAAGCGCTTAATAAGAGGGGTGACAACCTTTCGAAAGACCTCAAGATAGATTTCATCATCTGCCTTTGGAGGTAAAGGGATGTTTACTGTATATCCTTCACCATTTCCATCCCCTGTCTCTTCTGCAAACCCGCTATATGGATAAATATGATTTCCGGACTCATGTATGGATACAAATTGAACTCTGTTTTCATGGTAAAATGCCTCCTGGACACCATTTCCGTGGTGGGCGTCAATATCTATATAGGTAATCTTCACGTTATGATTAAGTGCCTCCTTAATGGCTATAACAAGATCATTGATATAGCAAAATCCCTCTGCTTGAGACCGAAGGGCGTGATGGAAACCCCCTAAAGGATTAAATGCAACATCAATGTCCTTATCCAATAATTGAATCATTCCATCCCAGGTTGCACCAGCGCACTTTCCGGACCAGTCATAGATTCCCCGTAATGGTGGGTTATCCTCAGTGCCGATTCCAAATGAGAACATCTCCTCAAATATTTCACCCTGGCTGATACGTCGAAGTGCCTCAAGGTAATTTTCACTGTGGGCAAGAAGAAGCTTATTGTATTCAAGGGATGGAGGGCTTTTTAGGGCCATATGTGGTAAATCTAATACTCCATAGCGACGACAAAGCTCGAGGGCTTTTTGTGCCCGTTCAGGCTTAAAGGGGTGGTCTGGCCCAAAATCATACCGGGCCAATTCATGTGAATAATAAAAGATGGAATGCAATTCATATTCCCTTTATTGTTATTTTATTGAATATTCGGTAATAGTTCAGCCACAAAGACACTAAGTCACCAAGATTATTATATAATTTTTTAAATATTATTCTTAATAAGAGACAGAATCATTTCTTCGTGCCTTTGAGACTTGGTGGCTGAACTTATACAATATTCGCAATTTTCAATTGTTTGTGTCTTCGTGTCTTAGTGGCAGAATATTTACGTACCTTCCAATGTATTCCGAATCAATTCCTTCAACCTGTCTGGATCAATAGGTTTTGTGAGATAAAGATCGCAACCACAGTCTTTTCTTATTTCAGTGTTACGCGCATCGGTTTTCGCAGTTAGCATAATTATCTTGACCGTGCTCATTTCATCATCTCTTTTACGTACCGCGCAGCAGACATCAAAACCTGTCATTTTGGGCATAACTACATCCAAAATCAGGAGGTCAAAGCGCTCTTTTTCCAATATCTCCAATGCCTCCTGGCCCCGCGTAGCAACTCTCACCTCATATCCTGAAGATTTAAGTAGTTCCTCAAGGGCCTCAAGAACCAATATGTCATCATCCACCACCAGAATTTTATGAGACATCGTTTCCTCCCAGTGTCTGACCTTCATCGTCTCTCTTGCCTCCAGCCAGGTAAACAGGCAGGGTTACAATGAATGTTGTGCCTTTATTCAATTCGCTTTTAACTTCAATCTTACCCTGATGGGCCTCAATTATCCGATAGCTAATGGAAAGACCAAGCCCAATGCCTTTGTCAGAGTCTTTAGTGGTGAAAAAAGGATTAAATATTTGCTCTATTTCCTCTGTTTTCATCCCTATTCCTGTATCGCTGAGTCTAATTTCGACCTGCTTTCCTTTTTGACCGAGATCTGTTTGGATGGCCAAAACCTTTTTCGAACATCCTTCCATAGCATCCCAGGCATTAGAGATGATATTTAACAAGACTTGCTCAATTTGATTCTTATCACCTAAAACATGGGGCAAATTTTCACTGAACCCGAGTCCCACTTCTATTCCCTGATTGAGCAATTGTTGTCGAGTGATTGCCAATACGGACAATACAGCATCATTAACATCCATGGCAGTGAATTCAAATTTGGACTGTCGAGAAAACTCCTTGAGTTTCTTCACAATATTTTGAATTCTAAGGTTACATTCTTTAAGAAGCTTTATTCTCTTTTTTGTTTCAGGACTATTATCTGTTTCACTCTCTAATAAATGGAGAAAGGTATCTGATGCCATGAGGGGGTTATTGATCTCATGTGCCACACCTGTTACCAGGTCACCAAGAGCCCTTATTTTAACTGCCTGAATCAATTCCGCCTGGGTAGTAGATAATTTTTCTGAAAGTTTTTTTCTGGCTGTAATATCCTGAAAAACTCCCATAGTACCTACAACTTCACCATACTCGTCATACAGAAGGGTGTCAGAAGTCCTAATAGAGACAACTTTGCCTCCAATCATCATATCGAATTCATAATCTCGAATGCGCCCGGATTCCCTAAGTTTATTCATGATTTCTCGTGCCTGAGCAATGCCACCTTTATAATAGATAGATATGTGTTTCCCAATAATCTGATGACCTCGTAATCCAACAAGCTCCTTAAGCGCCCGGTTGGCATAAGTGATGTATCCCTTAGGATCGGTTGTGACAATGGCATCAATAGAACTTGCCATGATATTTTCCATAAAATTTCTAGAGCCTTTAAGCTCTTTTTCCAACCTGAAAAGATTAGGCATATCCTGGGTAATCTCAAGAATGCCCCCAGAGTGACCTTTCGCTTCTTTTAGGCAGGTAATTGTAGAGATTGCCGGAAAGATACGTCCACTTTTATGCCGGCGAGGCAGACTCTCTTCGGTCCAACCCTCTATCCTCACCCTTTCAATAATCTGCTCAAAGAGATGTGCATTTTGGTCTTCTTTTGAAAAAGTGAGTTCTGGCAAACTCTTATCCTTTGCCTCTTCTGGGGTATATCCAAATAAATCGCCTGCACCCTGATTGAAGATGATGATTTTGCCATCAAAATCCGTAACGATAATGGAAGTATGGGTGGCAGAGTCGAGGATATTACTGAGAAGTGAATCTCCAGAGTACCTACCAAGCATTTTTACTGTACCTAAAAAGAGGTTTTATCATCTCTTGATGGTCTCGTAAAAAGTCTCAACAACATGTCATTTCGAGCGAAGCGAGAAATCTTAGCAATGTAACATGCTGAAAACACAAGATTTCTCCTTCCAGTCGAAATGACAGATTCACCGAATATGACTTTTTACGAGTTCATCATCTCTTGCTTTGCATAAAAGTCTCAATACTGCAACATTATGGATTTGATGGACCAATAGGCAATACCACTTTTTCGTACACCTCATTTAAAACTCCAGCAATAGAAACATAGATGGCACTGGCTCCACAAAAAATTCCTACCCATCCTGCGATTCTTAAAATTATTGGAGATCCGGTAACCCCCGCTTCCCAAAAATGGTGGGCGGCAAGCAACCAAAAGAGAATTACCAAGGATAGAAATATAATTTGTAAACCACGGTTTAATTTTAATGTTGCGATGAACATAAAAGCAGTGAAAAGCCCCCACATAAAAAGGTAGGCCCCAAAGGCTTCGCTGGATGGTTTAACTGACCACCATCCCATATCCGGCAGTACCAATAAGAATACCAGGGTCAACCAGAAAAACCCAAAAGAACAAAACGCTGTGGTGCCAAAGGTATTCCCTTTTTTGAATTCCATAATACCCGCAATAACCTGCGCTAGTCCTCCATAAAAGATGCCCATGGCCAGGATCATAGTGCCTAAACCATAAAGGCCAATGTTATGGAAATTTAATAAAACAGTGGTCATGCCAAATGCCATCAATCCGAGTGGACCAGGATTTGAGAGTTTTTCAGGCATTATTTTACTCCTTCCTTTCTATATTTCAACATTTCATCAAATTAATCTATTTAAATCATTTCAGGGTTGTATTCTCCGCCCCTTTGGACGCTCAATGCCTTTGGAGATACCCCGCTGCTTCCAGCGGGGTATCTCATTCATTAACTTTTTTGACTTCCGTGAAACCATACATAAAAACGAAGGTCAGGTTTATTAGCTATGGTCCGGACCTCTAAGGTACAACATTCTAATTCTACTCAAATTCTCTCTTCCACGAGCTTCTCAACTACACTTGGATCAGCTAAGGTAGTAGTATCACCGAGCTGGTCAATATCCCCAGAGGCAATCTTCTTTAGGATACGACGCATGATCTTTCCACTTCTTGTCTTAGGCAAACCGTCCGCCCACTGAAGCTTTTCTGGTGTTGCAATAGGCCCAATCTCCGTCCTGACATGTTTCACCAGTTCCTTCTTTAATTCATCCGTCTTTTCTACACCGCTATTTAACGTAACAAATGCATAGATGGATGTGCCTTTTATCTCATGCGGGTACCCTACCACAGCGGCCTCAGCGACCTTGGGATGGGAAACAAGTGCGCTTTCTACTTCTGCCGTGCCCATCCTATGACCAGAAACATTAAGAACATCATCTATACGACCCGTAATCCAGTAATAACTGTCTTCATCCCTGCGTGCACCATCTCCGACAGTGTATTTTCCTGGAAATTGGATGAAATAGGTCTCTTTGAATCTTTCAGGATCACCGTAAACACTTCTCATTAAACCAGGCCAGGGTTTCTTGATACAAAGAGCGCCTGAACAAGACCCTTCGAGCTCATTGCCGTCATCATCCACAATGCATGGCTCTATGCCAAAGAAAGGCACGGTAGCTGAACCAGGCTTAATATCTATAGCGCCAGGAAGGGGTGTTATCAATATTCCCCCGGTTTCAGTCTGCCACCATGTATCCACAATAGGGCATTTGCCATTGCCAATAGTATTATAATACCAAAGCCAGGCCTCAGGATTAATGGGCTCACCAACACTTCCTAAGAGTTTTAGAGAGCTAATATCGTGTTTTTTTACGTATTCATCCCCCTCTTTTGCAATAGCCCTTATAGCAGTGGGGGCTGTATAAAAAAGAGTAACTTTATATTTCTCAACAACATCCCAAAATCTTCCTGGATCTGGATAGGTCGGAACACCTTCAAAGATAATAGAAGTTGCACCATTGCAGAGCGGCCCATACACTATATACGAATGGCCCGTTACCCATCCAATGTCAGCTGTACACCAAAAAACATCTTCCTCGTGATAGTCGAAAACGAGCTTGTGGGTTACAGCCACAAATACGAGATAGCCACCAGTAGTATGCAATACCCCCTTTGGTTTTCCCGTTGAGCCAGAGGTATAAAGGATGAAGAGAGTATCCTCAGCATCCATCTCCTCTGGTGGACAGTCAGCATCTACCTTTGCCATTTCCTCATGATACCAGGTATCTATCTTATCATTCCAATTAACGTCAACATTTGCCCTTTTCACTACAATGTTTGTCTCAACGCTCGGGCATTCTTTCAGGGCTTCATCTGCATTGTTTTTTGTGGGGACAGCCTTTGCGCCCCTAAATGTGCCGTCACAGGATATCAAGACTTTTGCCTCACTGTCCTGGATCCTGTCACGAAGAGAGTCTGAAGAAAATCCACCAAAGACTATGCTGTGTACTGCACCAATTCGAGTGCAAGCCAACATGGTAATAGCAAGTTCCGGAATCATAGGTAAGTAAATTGTTACCCTGTCACCCTTTTTGACCCCTTTTGCCTTTAAGACATTGGCAAACTTGCATACCTCTTCATAAAGCTGTTTGTAGGTATACTTTCTGTTATCTGACGGATCATTCCCCTCAAAGATAATGGCAATTTTATCACCTCTTTTCTCAAGGTGCCTGTCAAGGCAGTTATAGGAAACATTCAATTTTCCGTTTATAAACCATTTGTGTTCAGGGGATTCGTCCCAATCATACTCGCTAACTTTATCCCATTTTTTAAACCACGTTACATATTCTTCTGCTATGTCTCCCCAAAAACCTTCCGGATCATCCATGGAGCGTTGCCACATCTCTTTGTATTCTTCCATACTATTTACATACGCCCTCTTTTTCCATTCATCTGGTACAGGGAATATTTTCCCTTCCAGAGATGCCTCGTTATTCATATCGTATCCTCCTCTAAATAGTTATTTTTCTTAATGTGCTTCTTGATCCTTAGTTATAGTCAAAATCATCTCCCATTCAGAAATACTTGACGAAATACGCCTAAAACCGACGTTGCGACAAAGGGAAATTGCTAAAAAGTTTTTCCTATCCACTACCACCCAGATACAGGAAAGATTTTCCTGATGTGCCCAATCTACAATGTAATGGGTTATGGCAGTGCCAATTCCCTGCCTTTGAAAATCTTGATGAATAAAGATAAAATATTCAGCCCAGTTTACCGGCATGGAAAAAAGGCTGGCCTGTCCAATTACAGTATCTCTATACAAGGCCAGGAGATTTGTACCACGGCTAATCATATCTTGAACCCATTGGTGCCTTTTGGTTTTATCGAGGGGGGGAAGCCCCTGCACAGAACCAAGCGGGCTATAGGTATCATACATATGCAGTAATGATGTAAAGTACTTCTCCTCATAAGGGATTATATTAATAAGATGGCCCTTTTCACTTTTTATTGTATGAGCGAATGAAAAAGATCTCATTTTTTTGCATTATATAGAATGTAAGTTTGATGGTCTCGTAAAAAGTCCCATTTCCCCTCCCCTGGTGAGGGGATTAAGGGGAGGGGGATGTAAGTAGCTGAAATATTGCTTTATTACACCCTCACCCCAACCCTCTCCCATCGAGGGAGAGGGATTTTTCGACTTTTTACGAAACTGTCAAGTTTAAATGGACCATCAAAAACAAAACCTATCCCTTTTGGTAATAACCAGCTCCTAAACTTTTTAATAAAATTGAAGATCTAAAAATGCATTTTTGATTATCAATCCACATTAATAAAGATGAATAGGTTGAATCTAAATTTTTTCCATAGCCCCGTATGCACCCTGAAGTGTGTCTCGAAGTATAGAACAGAGTCTTTCCATAACCTTAAACCCGAGATGAAAATCACTGAGTATCATTTCTCGTAAGGCCGGACCCCTCATAACAACCACCTTTGTGTGTTCTTTGCATATTGCAGATGACATTAGAGGGTACACTCCCCCAAGGAGGGTTGACCAGCAACCCAAAGCTCTTCCTCTACCTAAAAGGCTAAGGGTCACATTTCCCTTGCGGGTACCTAAATCAATAGATCTTTCCAAGAACACATGACCCTCGGCGATTATATACAGTTTATCGGAGAAATCTCCCTGGTTAAGTATCTTGTCTCCGGCCTCATACATCTCTACCTGACTCAGTTTAGTTATACCCTCAAGTTCAACCGTATTCAATCCTTTAAAGAGCTCGCAATGCTCTATAATATTCTGAATCTCTGATGGAGCCATAATACTACCTCCTTAATTTGAAAATTTTACCTTCTTTCTTTATAAAAAATTATTTAGAATGCACCCCTGTGAACTGGAAGCTTCGCTTATAAAAAGGACTATTTTTATGTTACGTTTCCCTCTCAATTGGCAACCATATAAAAAATCTGGTGCCTTTACCAACTTCGCTTTGAACCCGGATTATTCCCCCATGTCTCTGTACGATCCCAAAGGAAACCGAAAGGCCAAGCCCTGTGGCCTGGCTTGGATCTTTTTTAGTAAAAAATGGATCGAACAATTTGTCGAGATCCTCTGGTGGTATACCGCAACCAGTATCAGCAATGGTAATCTCAACACCCTTATGACCAGTATCACTCGCAGATAAGCCGGTAGCTGTATATATATTGATATTGCCACCTGGTTCAGTAGCATCAAGGGCGTTTATAATCATATTTAACAACACGCTTTGGAACTGGATACGGTCCAGGGTAATCATGGGTAAATTGTCCCCTGGATTGAATTTAATACTTACGCCTCTTACAAGTGCGGGGTGTTCCATGAGTGAAATTGTAGTACGTATAAGCCGGTTTATGTCCATTGGCTCCTCATCAAGCTTTGTCTGCCTGGAGAAATCGAGCAGGCCCTTGACAATCTTCCTGAGCATTTCTGTTGACTCGGCTATTGTTTGAAGATCCGAGCGAATCTCATCTCCTATATCTTTGCGTCGTAGAAGCATGCGAGTATATGCTAATACACCGGTGAGAGGATTATTCATCTGGTGAGCAACACCTGCTGCAAGCCTCCCAACACTGGCCTGCTTTTCAGACTGAAGAAGACGATCTTGGGCTGCCGCCCTCCTGCGTCCCATAGCTGCAACCATATCATTAAAGGTGTTCTGTAAGACACCTATTTCACCTTTTGATATAGGGCCAATATCCGGCGTTAGGCTGCCCTCGGTCACCTGTTGGCTAGCCTTTATCAACCGGT
>JAFDHR010000555.1 GCA_019308645.1 Deltaproteobacteria bacterium | reverse complement strand
TTTTAAGAATGAACCCATTTTCATAATGCTACGTTATTTTTGTTCTGAAATTGTTAACGTTTATAACCACTTAAACAATACCCACGGTGTTACGTGTGTCCAATAGTCAGCCACCAGGGGAGGGGAAATTGGACTTTTTACGAGTTCATCAAAATTAATAATTGAAAATTTACAATAGGAATTGGTGCCTTGGTGGCTACTTGAACAGTTACAAACTAAGTTGAGTTTTAAAAAAGCCCAACCCAAAAGTCAATATATAATAAATTCTCTTTTTTTAGAAAAATTGGTGTTAAGTGTTCACCGATAAGCCAACAGTGGCAATAAACCGCTTAAATAGACATATCTATTAACAGGCCAAATAATGAGTTTCTCCAGAGGAATATCTCCCTTTTCGGATAACGGATAATCCCGATAAATCGGGGTGAACGGTTGCAATTGGTGTATGTCTCGCTGAAATGCTAAGGGGCAGAGTGATAAAATATCCCTTTCTGTAATAGAGAAGCAAATGGAACAACTGAGAGAAAAAAGGAAGGCATAGTTAAAACAATTTTTGTTGGGTGGCATTTTCTTTTGTTTTTGAAGTAAAGCCAAAATGGCTGTAGGCAAGCCTGGTAGCTACTCTTCCTTTTGGCGTACGATTTATGTAACCACTTTGTATTAAAAATGGTTCGTAAACCTCTTCCAGTGTATCCTTTTCTTCAGACAGGGCGGCTGATAAGGTGTCAAGACCTATTGGGCCTCCGTCAAACTTTTCAATTATTGTGAGCATGATGTGCCTATCCATTTTGTCCAGACCTTTTCTATCCACCTCCAAAATGTCTAAAGCCCTTTCTGCTACTGAATGGGTAATTATACCTTCGGCCTTAATTTGTGCATAATCTCTTACCCTTTTTAGCAACCTATTCGCTATTCTCGGTGTTCCTCTTGCTCTTGTTGCAATCTCGAGGGCACCTTCTTTATCAAGCTGAATATCAAGAAGGCTTGCAGTCCTGGACACAATCTGTTGTAATTCCTCAGGCTTATAAAATTCCAACCGCGAAATAACGCCAAACCTGTCTCTTAAAGGAGGTGTGAGCAGACCTGTTCTTGTAGTAGCACCAATCAAGGTAAAGGGCGGAATGGAAAGCTTCACTGTCCTGGCCGATGGTCCTTGACCTATAATGATATCCAGTTTGTAATCCTCCAAGGCAGGGTAAAGTATTTCTTCCACTACATGATTTAGCCTGTGGATTTCATCAACAAATAGAACATCCCTGGGCTCTAAGGATGTTAATATGGCTGCTAAATCACCAGGCCTATCTAAAACTGGTCCAGAGGTAGTTTTTATATTTACTCCAAGTTCATTGGCTATTATATGGGCTAAGGTCGTCTTTCCAAGACCAGGACTACCATGAAATAGAACGTGATCTAAGGCCTCTGAGCGCTCTTTCGCTGCCTCTATAAAGATCCTCAGATTTCTCTTCATATCCTCTTGCCCGATAAACACATATCCAATGTAAATGGTCTGAGGCTGACTTCGGCTGGGCGTTCATCTAAAATAGGCTTTGGATCTGTTATTTTTTCTTCCTTGATTGTCATTTGTCAATGGTTAATTGTTACTTGGGTTAAGCGGTTCACGGTTCAAGGTTCAGGGTTAAGCAATATCAACTACCCAACTTACAAGGAGTTATAGGGTATCCAGCAACGCATATCATTTCACCCATTGAGTGACCCGCCTCCTCGCCTGAAGGCGAATCCGACCCGCCTGCCAGCGCCTGAAGCGCAGCTGATGGCGGGCAGGTGGCAGGCAGGTTGTTGCAACTGTCTGGAAACAGGCCGCAATGAACTGTGGCACAATGCCTTTACAACCTTGAACCCGCTTGGCGGGTTGAACCTTGAACTGTGAACCCAGAACCGATCAATTTAGGTGTTAGTTGTATTTTTTATTTTTCTGTTTTTTCAACGGACAATCCCGATTTATCGGGACTAACATTACCGTGAACTTCCACGTGCCAGATTTCGTAAGGCCTCTTTCAGTAATGTGTCAAGATTTATATCATTATCATTGCGTAAAACATTCTCTATAAC
>JAFDHR010000080.1 GCA_019308645.1 Deltaproteobacteria bacterium | reverse complement strand
CTGGCGAAGGCAAATAAATCCTAACCCGGATAAACAGGAAAAGTTAAAAGTGAGCTAAAGTTAATGAATCGCTTCGCTCCATCTGTTTTACGAAATAGCTACAATCCTTAACTTCAGGCACTTTGCTCCATTTTAGGCACTTCACACTTTTGTGAATTCTGATCTTAGTTTTAAATTCCCCCCCCCGTTTTGAACGCAAATTTATTTGTACGGTGTATATGCTCAATAATTTAAGGAAGGGCATGGGTGTCTTTTTTTGTTATGCCCTTCTTAATAGGGCGCCTTGCCATGTCGTTTCAAAATTGGGTAATAGCCTCTCAGCCCTGAGCCTGTCGAGAGCCCCTCGGCCTTGAGACATGTTGGCGAGCCCTTCGGCTGTGAGCTCAGGGCCGAACGGCTCATGTCGAGTCGCTCGGGGCCGAAAGGCCTCCAGATCGAACGACTCGAGGCCAAAGGGCAACTTGACCTTATAGTTATATGATCTGTCTATATTATCTCCCGACATGTCGGGAAAATGACAACTAATCTTAAGTTATATTTAAGGCCTGCCCTCCCCGTCCCGAGACCGGGACGGGATCGGGAGGCGCGAATTATCTGGAGTATTATATGATCGTTTTATTAGTTTTCAGACAAAGTATAACTGCTGGTGCAGTGCTAGCCAGGCCTGCCCGCCATCCGACAGGCGGGTCTGGGCCAGGGGCATAAGCAAAAAAAAGACACCCATGCCCTAACAAAGCACTAAATTTCCACAGGATTTTGAGCAATTACTGTAAGATAGTAATGTAGACGCAATTAAAAAACCAAAGACACCATTGATAAAAAATTTTAATTGCTTATATTAACAAATATGATAGTTATATATGCTCTGTAATATTATTACTATCTATCTCAGATAGCGTGGCAGTTCACTAAACACAATGAGACAACTTATACATTCTTTTATCGAATACATAAGGGCAGAAAAGGGATATTCAAGGCACACAATCAGGAACTACGAAAGCGATTTAAGACAATTTAGCAAATTTGTTGTAACTAAAAAGGGTATTCAAAAAGGTGATCCAGGAATTGACCTTGTAGACTATAAGCTGATCAGATCATATTTGGGAGAACTCTTTGATACATGCAAGCGAACCACAATAGCCAGGAAACTTTCGACATTAAAATCATTTTTTAGCTATCTGGAATTGAGAGGACTTACACCGTTCAATCCTGCGGTAGATATAACCACCCCCAAGCAAGAAAAGCGTATTCCTTCGTATCTGCCGATAGATGATATGTTCGCCTTGCTCGAGCAACCTGACAAGGAAAAAGAGTTGGGGCTCAGAGATCTGGCTATTTTGGAGCTACTTTATTCATGTGGTCTCAGGGTCAGTGAACTTGTCACCTTAGACATAGAAAAATTAGATCTTACTTCTCGTCTTGTGAGGGTATCAGGCAAAGGGGGAAAAGAAAGGCTTCTGCCAGTGGGAAGAAAGGCTATTGTTGTGATCAAAAAATATCTTGAAAATACAGAGAAGGCAAGAAAAAAGGCCGGATTCAGCACAACTCATGGACCTCTTTTTCTTAATTACAGAGGAGGGAGGCTTTCTGCCAGGAGTGTAGATAGATTGGTCAAAAGATATTCAAGGGAATGCGGGATAACAGCGGAAATCAGCCCCCACTCAATTCGCCATACATTTGCAACCCATCTCCTGGATGGCGGTGCAGATTTAAGATCAATCCAGGAACTATTAGGTCATGTCAACCTTTCAACTACTCAAAAATACACGCATGTGAGCATAGATAAGTTAATGGAGGTTTATGACAAATCTCACCCAAGAAGCTAAAAAGGGGAAATGCCTGGAGTGCTTAAGTATTATTCCATCACTCCAGCGTTCCTTCCTGACCAAGGAGGTTATCTGTTGAAATTAATACTTAAAAAAAGAGATAGGTCAAACCAAAAGAAGATCAGGGGAACTACAATCCTTTCTGTCAGGAAAAACGGACAGGGAGTTATGGCTGCAGATGGGCAGGTAACCCTGGAAAACACAATTATGAAAAAAAAGGCTAAAAAAGTCAGGTTTATGTATAATGATCAGGTCCTTGTAGGTTTTGCAGGGGCAACAGCAGATGCCTTTGCTCTTTTTGAAAGGCTGGAGGCAAAGCTGGAAAAATACAACGGAAACCTATCTAGAGCTGCTGTAGAGTTAGCCAAAGATTGGAGAACAGATAAAATCCTTCGTAGATTAGAGGCGCTGCTCCTTGCTATGGACAAGGAATATACCCTTATATTATCGGGGAATGGGGATGTGATTGAACCGGATGAAGAAATAGCAGCTATCGGTTCTGGAGGCCCATATGCCTTAGCTGCTGCAAAGGCTCTTTTGGCTCACTCCGATTTAAATGCCAAATCTATAGCCATTGAATCAATGAAAATCGCGGCCTCTATCTGCCTCTATACCAATGAAGAGTTTGAGGTAAAACTTCTGCCCAATCCAAAGGCATAAGAGAAAAATCAGTAGGCAGTATTGCAGTAGACAACAAAGAAATTTTTAGCGATTACTGCCCGCTTCTTAATTTTGGAATTTTAATGGAGACCTAATGGAAAAGACCGATGAGATAAAAGAAGAGATAAGGCCCTTAACCCCAAAAGAAATTGTCTTAGAGCTGGATAAATATATTGTTGGACAAGACAATGCAAAACGCTCTGTGGCTATAGCCCTCAGAAATAGATGGCGCAGGCAACAGGTTCCTGAAGAGTTGAGAGATGAAATAGCCCCCAAAAATATAATCATGATAGGCCCTACAGGTGTTGGAAAGACTGAGATAGCGAGACGCCTTGCCAGGTTAGCTAACTCACCATTTTTAAAGATAGAGGCATCAAAATTTACAGAGGTTGGGTATGTGGGCAGAGATGTAGAGAGCATGATCAGGGATTTGACAGAGCTTGCTGTGAATATGGCCAAGCAAGAGGAACAGGAAAAGGTAAAAACCAAGGCAATTGACCTTGCAGAAGATAAACTTTTAGATATCCTCCTTCCTAAACCAAAAAAAGAAATAGAGAAAGATACCGAGGAAAAAAGAGAGGGAATGCTTGAGGTAGTTAAAATCGAACCTGCTAATCCTATCTCTACCAGAGAGAAACTGAGGCGTCTCTTAAGGAAAGGGAAACTTGATGAAAGGTATGTGGAGTTGGAAGTAACCGATAAGTCCTTTCCCCTTGTGGAGATATTCTCCGGTGCTGGATTAGAAGAAATGGATATTAATGTAAAGGAGATTTTCGGACAAATTCTTCCTTCTAAAAGCAAAAAAAGGAAGGTAAAGGTAAAAGATGCTATCGGGATATTAACACAGCAAGAATCACAGAGGCTGATTGACATCGATAAGGTTGTTGAAAAGGCTATTCACAGGACAGAACAAAATGGGATAATTTTCTTAGACGAACTGGACAAGATAGTGGGAAGCGATTCAACATCTGGCCCTGATGTATCACGGGAGGGAGTGCAAAGAGATCTTCTCCCTATTGTGGAAGGATCAACAGTCCTTACAAAATACGGAATGGTAAAGAGCGATCATATTTTATTCATTGCATCCGGGGCCTTTCACGGGAGCAAACCTTCTGACCTTTTGCCTGAGCTTCAGGGTCGTTTTCCTATACGAGTAGAGCTCAACTCCCTTACCCAAGAGGATTTCGTAAGGATATTAACGGAGCCGCAAAATGCTCTAATAATTCAATATGAGGCCCTACTCTCTACTGAAGGAGTTACGCTGCACTTTGTTGAATCAGCCATAGCCCAGATAGCAAAAATGGCCTATCAGGCTAACGAGACAATGGAAAATATAGGCGCACGACGTTTACATACAGTGATGGAAGCACTTTTGGATGATATTTCTTTTAATGCATCAGACATGAAAGAAAAAGAAATAACAATTGATAGAGATTATGTGAGTGATAAGCTAAGCGAAATACTGGAAGATATAAATCTAAGTAAATATATTCTTTAGAAATTTTGAATTGTGAATTGAGGAATTTGGGGATTGAGAATTGTAAATTTGGCAATAATAATTTTAGTCGCTTCATGTTTTAGTCAGTATTCCGAATGGTGGAGTAGAGTTTTTTGGAATAACTGCTTTCGCTCATATAGCAGACTTAAGAGGTGAGGCTTAGATGAATACTGGTTTAGACAGGGCAAGGATCCTGATTGAGGCCCTGCCATATATAAAAAAATTTAATAGCCAGACAATTGTCATTAAATATGGCGGCCATGCTATGGTTGATTCCAGGTTAAAAAAGGATTTTGCCTTAGATATCATCCTGATGAAATACGTCAGCCTTAATCCAGTAATAGTACACGGTGGTGGCCCTCAAATAGGAAAAATCTTGAGTGAAATGTCCATACAATCGAATTTCGTCAATGGCCACAGGGTTACTGATGAAAAAACGATGGATGTCGTTGAGATGGTTCTTGCTGGGAAGGTAAATAAAGAAATTGTTGCCACAATAAATCAACATGGTGGACAGGCAGTTGGCCTCTCAGGTAAAGATGGCCATCTTATTACTGCCAAAAAACTTCGGTTTCTACCAAATTCTGATGAGAAAATGGATAAGCCTGATAACCCTCCAGAGATAATAGATATTGGTCTAGTGGGTGAGGTTGTCTCTGTTAATAACCGAATAATAAAAAGCCTCATAACTAACCAGTTTATTCCTGTGATTGCCCCTGTTGGAGTGGGCAAAGATAATGAGACATACAACATCAACGCCGATCTTGTGGCTGGTCATATTGCCTCATCTCTTGAAGCGAGAAAGCTCATCCTCTTAACTGATGTCGAGGGTGTTCTTGACGGAGATGGCAACCTTATTAGCAGTCTCACAGCAGGTGATGCAAAAAAAATGATAGCTCGTGGGGTTATCAAGGAAGGAATGATACCAAAGCTCCAATGTTGCCTAGATGCACTTAAAGGTGGAGTAAAAAAGGTTCATATTATTGATGGCAGGAAGGAACATGCCCTACTTTTAGAGATATTTACAGATGAAGGAGTGGGAACAGAGATAGTTCTTGATTAATAAGTGCCTAAATTTTAAAAGTGCCTAAGGTTAATGAATCATTATGGATCCTATCCATAATTTTAGCTCACTTTAAACTATATATAATCATGATTTCTAACACCATAGACAGAGCAGATACATTCATGTTCAACACATACAAGCGCTTTCCCATCACCCTGGTTAAAGGTGATGGATGCCGGGTATGGGATGAGAAAGGTAATGAATACATCGATTTTGTTGGTGGAATAGCTGTCTGTGCTCTTGGACATAGCTCACCCATAGTGAGCAAAGCCCTGTATGAACAGTCTACAAAACTTGTACATGTTTCTAACCTATTTTATACACAGCCTCAGACAGAACTTGCCCAGATATTGGTAGAGAACTCTTTTGCAGACAGGGTGTTTTTCTGTAACAGTGGGGCCGAGGCTAACGAGGCAGCCATAAAATTAGCCAGGCGTTATTCAAAAGAAAAATTTGGGCCTGAGAGATATGCTATCATAACCATGGAAAATTCATTCCATGGCCGGACAATGGCCACACTTTCAGCTACAGGTCAAGAAAAGATCAGAATAGGCTTTGAGCCCTTCCTTGAAGATTTTAGATATGTACCCTTTAACGATCTGGATAACCTGAATGCTGCTATAGATAGATCTGTATGTGCTGTAATGTTAGAACCAATACAGGGTGAAGGAGGTGTTGTTGTTCCTGACGGTGATTACCTAAAAGGTGTCAAAGAAATCTGTAAAAAACACGAGCTTCTCTTAATATTAGACGAGGTGCAGGCCGGTATGGGAAGAACAGGAAGGCTCTTTTCCTACCAACATTTTGGAATAATACCTGATATCATGACCCTTGCCAAGGCCTTGGGTAACGGGCTTCCTATCGGCGCTATGCTGGCAACAGAGGAATTAGCTGATGCCTTTGGCCCAGGGAGTCATGCGACAACGTTCGGAGGAACACCCCTGATTACTGCAGGTGCCCTGGCTGTTGTCAAAAGCCTTTTGAATGATGGCTGGATCGAAAATGCCAGAACGATGGGGGATTATTTTAAAAATCAACTCACTTATCTTCAACGAAAATATAGTATTATAAAAGATGTAAGGGGTTTAGGCCTTATACTTGGAGTATTGCTTGATAGAGATGGAGCTGATATTGTCAATGCCTGCATGAAAAAAGGGTTTTTAATAAACTGTATCCAGGCAAAAATTCTCAGGTTTGTGCCTCCTTTAATCATAACAAAAGATGAGATTGATCTATTAATCACATGTCTGGATGAGATATTTAGGAAAATAAGGATATGAAAAAGTATTTTTTAGACCCTGATGAATATATCACATTTAAAGAAGACACAGTATATAACCAGAAATATGCCGATGGATTAATTATGCGTAATGGTTATGAATCGAAAATCGCAAATCTCATGAGACAAGGAAATTGAAATGAGTGAAAAGCTCTGGGGAGGCCGTTTCACATCAGACACACATGACATGGTGAATACCTTTAATTCCTCTCTCCAGTTTGATAAAAGGCTGTGGAGAGAGGATATCCAGGGTAGCATAGCATACTGCAAAATGCTGGGAAAACAGGGTATAATCAGTGAGAATGCAGCCAAAAAAATTCTCTCAGCCTTGCAAGAGATCTATAGCGAGATAGAAAAAGGTACATTTATCTTTGATGAGTCATCGGAAGATATTCATACCGTTATTGAAAAGGCCCTGATACACAAAACCGGCACGCTGGGTGAAATGATCCATACCGGAAGAAGCAGAAATGACCAGATAGCCCTTGATACAAGGTTATTCATAAAAAATTCAACAGGAAACATTCTACAACTGATAAGGGAATTTCAATTATCCTTGATCGAGATAGCTGAAAAGAACCAGGATCTGGTCATGCCTGGTTATACCCATCTTCAACGGGCGCAACCCGTGCTCTTAGCACACCATTTACTGGCCTACTACGAGATGACCAAGAGGGATACGCAGAGATATGAGGAGGCCTTGAAGAGAACAAATGTCCTTCCTCTGGGGAGCGCTGCACTAACTGGAACTACCTTTGCCATAGACAGGGAATTTCTGTCCAAAGAGCTGAATCTGCAAAGGATAACGGCAAATAGCATGGATGCAGTATCGGACAGAGACTTTATACTGGAGTTTATCTTTATATCTGCCCTTTTGATGATGCATCTTTCCCGTCTGTGTGAAGAACTGATTATTTGGTCAACTCAGGAATTTGACTTTATAGAAATCTCCGATTCCTTTGCTACTGGTAGCAGCATCATGCCCCAGAAAAAAAATCCCGATATCCCTGAGCTGATCAGGGGAAAGACGGGGAGGGTATATGGTCACCTGATATCACTACTCACAACCATGAAAGGCCTTCCTCTTACGTACAATAAGGATATGCAGGAAGATAAAGAGCCCCTTTTCGATACTGTTGACACCGTAGAAAAATCGCTGGGCATTTTCTCGCTGCTCCTCAAAGAGATAGATTTCAAAAAAGAAAATCTCAAGAAGGCAACTGAAAGTGGATATCTTGTTGCAACAGACCTGGCCGATTATCTTGTGACCAAGGGCATGACATTCAGAAAAGCTCATCACATTGTAGGTGACATGATCCTTTTAGCTCAAAAGAAAAATAAGGAACTGCATCAACTTGACTTACGTGAAATGAAACATTTTAGCAGCCTTATCGAGAATGATGTCTACGGATGGCTTGATCCAGCGTCATGTATCGAGCGTAGAAATATTAAGGGAGGAACTGGGCCTAAAGAAGTTAAAAAGGCATTACACACGGCAAAGAAAGAGCTAAACTCATAAACACAAAGAATAAACCAACTACAACATACACTAATATAAGGAGGTAGAATTGTTGAAAGGTATGCCTAACATGGGTAATTTGCTTAAAAAGGCACAACAGCTTCAGGAAAAAATGGCAAAGCTGCAGGAAGAACTAAGTGAAAAGACAGTTGAAACATCAGCTGGTGGCGGAATGGTAACAGTTATAGCAACTGGAAAGCAAGAGATCGCTTCTATAAAAATTGACCCCGAGGTTGTAAATCAAGAAGATATTGAGATGTTAGAGGATCTTGTTTTAGCAGCAGTCAATGATGCACTTTTTCAGGCAAAGCAAATGGCCAGCGATGAGATGACGAAACTAACCGGTGGCGTGAATATACCAGGCTTGATGTAAAAAACTTAGGATGTCCGATGTGTGATAGTGGATGCGGAATGTGAGCCACATATCACATAATTTTAGGGTTACTATTCGGGTTTCAAAGTTCCAGGGTTCACGGTGAACCCGACAACCTGCGTAGTTACATTTTAGGTATTGAAATGGGGATTTATCCATCATCGCTGGGAATGCTGATTGAACAATTTAGCAAATTTCCTGGTATTGGAAAGAAGTCAGCGGAGAGATTGGCGCTTTATGTCTTGAGGACTCCAAAAAATTTCGCTGAGGAATTGGCCCGAAGTCTTTTGGAGGTAAAAGAAAAAATTAAATTCTGTTCCGTATGTTTTAACTTTACCGATAAAGATCCTTGCCCCATTTGCACCGATCAAAGGAGAGCAAATGGTGTCCTTTGCGTAGTTGAAGGGCCTGGAGACCAGCTGGCCATTGAAAAATCAGGGACCTTTAAAGGAAGATACCATATTCTACAGGGGGTTCTTTCCCCCTTAGATGGTGTAGGAATAGAAGACATTCGTATTGCTGAGCTCATGAGCCGCCTGAGAAAAGAAAATATAAAGGAGGT
>JAFDHR010000079.1 GCA_019308645.1 Deltaproteobacteria bacterium | reverse complement strand
GCTCATTGTGAATATCATCGAGCCGTACCACGGCCGCATCTTCGATCCCGCATGTGGCTCCGGCGGTATGTTTGTCCAGAGCGCTCGCTTTGTAGCGGAGCACAAGAGGAATCCGAGCGCCGAGATTAGTGTGTATGGCGAAGAGCGCGTATCCGAGACCGTGCGGCTTTGTAAAATGAACCTTGCGGTGCATGGTCTGGCCGGCGATATCCGGCAGGGAAACACCTATTACGAAGACCTGCACACCAGCACAGGAAAGTTTGATTTTGTCATGGCCAATCCACCTTTTAATGTGAACCGTGTGGACAAGGAGCGTCTCAAGGACGACCCTCGCTTTCCCTTTGGCATGCCGAGGGTGGATAACGCCAACTACCTCTGGATTCAGATTTTCTACAGCACGCTGAACGAAAATGGCCGGGCCGGGTTTGTCATGGCCAATTCCGCAAGCGACGCCCGCGCTTCGGAGCAGGATATCCGGCAAAAGCTAATTGAAGACCGGGCCGTTGATGTGATGGTGGCCGTCGGTCCTAACTTCTTTTACACGGTAACTTTGCCTTGCACCCTCTTTTTTCTGGATAGGGGAAAGAAGGACACTAATCGTAAAGACAGAGTCCTCTTTATAGACGCACGTCATATCTTTCGCCAGATCGACCGTGCTCACAGGGACTTCACTCCCGAGCAGGTTGAGTTCCTCGCAAATATCGTCCGCCTTTACCGGGGAGAGAAGCCTGAGAACCAACACGGAAGCGCCAAGATGATGCCCGAGAAGTTCCCGGAGAAGAAATATACGGATGTTTCCGGCCTCTGTAAGGTTGCAACCGTGAAGGAGATAGAGGCACAAGGGTGGAGCTTGAACCCGGGACGCTATGTGGGAGTGGCCGAGGGGGAGGAAGAGGATTTCGATTTCAAGGAACGACTGGGGGAATTAAACGAGGAATTGGAGACTCTGAACTCTGAGGCGAGGGAGGTGGAGGAAAGGATTGGAGACAATATAGCTAAGCTGTTGGAGTAGTAAGGTTATGGGAGAGGAGAAAAAAATCGGGGAAGTTGCCATTGTTATTATGGGGCAATCCCCGGAGGGAGAAACATACAATCGAGAAGGAGATGGCCTCCCCTTGCTAAACGGGCCTACCGAGTTTGGCCCTTTTTCGCCACAATGCACTCTATTCACTACGGACTCTAAAAGAGAGTGTTTTCCCGGTGACCTTTTATTCTGTGTGCGGGGTTCGACCACAGGAAGAATGAATTGGGCTGACCAAAAATATTCACTTGGTCGAGGAGTATGTGCAATACGAGGAGATGCTCCACTTGCTACAAAGTATTTACGATATTGTTTGGGTGTATACCTTCCTGCTCTCTTGAATTTAGCCGGTGGTGGAACATTTCCAAATTTGCGGAAAAACGACATCGAAGGGTTTGCCATACCTTTTCATAAACACTATGAGAAAATCGCATCTATCCTTTCCGCTTACGATGACCTGATCGAGAACAACCTGCGGCGGATCAAAATCCTTGAGGAGATGGCCCAGGCCATCTATCGCGAGTGGTTTGTCAAGTTCAGTTTTCCCGGCCATGAAAAGACCCGAATGGTTGATTCTCCAATGGGAAAGATTCCGGAGGGGTGGGAAGTGAAGCCGCTCAGAGAACTAACCGATGTAATAACGAAGGGCACAACTCCCACAACATTGGGCAAGCCATTTACAGAAGAAGGAGTGAATTTTGTCAAGGTAGAATCAGTTGATAATCATGGAGCAATACGTGAAGAGAAACTTGCAAAGATCGACACTGAAACTCATGCGCTTTTGAGGAGATCGCAGTTAGTCAAGGATGACATACTATATTCCATCGCTGGTGCCATAGGACGCGTGACACTAGTGCCAGAGAGAGTCTTACCCGCAAACACTAATCAAGCACTGGCGATAATCAGGTCGTCTGATCCGCTATTTGTCCCGTACCTCTACCTTAACATCCGCTCACCGGAGTTTGTGAACTTCAGCCTTGGCCGTGTGGTACAGACTGCACAGGCCAACGTTAGCCTTTCAGTTCTATCGGCTGCCCCTGTGGCCTTTCCCCCCGGAGGGCTGCTCCAGTTGCTGACAAATACGGTCGGCCCAATGCTTGGACAGATTGACTGCCTCTTGACGAAGGACACAAATCTCCGCCAAACCCGTGACCTCCTGCTCCCCAAGCTCATCTCCGGCGAACTGGATATATCCGACCTTGACATAAAAACAGGAGGGCATATGCAATGAGCCAGGTATATAATGTCTATTGTGATGAGTCCTGCCACCTTGAAAATGACCGCCAAAAGGTTATGGTGCTGGGTGCTGTGTGGTGCCCTTTAGAGAAAACCCGTAATATTTCCAAAAACATTCACGGTATAAAAACGCGCAACGGCCTGAACCCCAAGTTCGAGATCAAATGGGCTAAGGTGTCACCGGCCAAAATTGAATTTTATCGTGACCTTATCAAGTACTTTTTTGATGATCCCAATTTGCATTTCAGGGCATTGATTGTCCCGGATAAGACTAAACTGAAACATGAGGCATTTAGTGGCCAGGATCACGATATCTGGTATTACAAGATGTATTTTGACATGCTAAAGGTTATTTTCAATCCTGAGGCCCATTACCGTGTTTATCTCGATATCAAAGACACCCATGGAAGTGCCAAGATTGCTAAGCTTCACGATGTGCTTTGCAATAATATGTATGATTTTTCCCGCGAGATCATTGAGCGAATTCAACTTGTACGCTCCCATGAAGTGGAACTTCTCCAGTTAGCTGATCTTATTATCGGTGCGGTTTCTTATATCAATCGTGGGCTTGCGGAAAGTCCGGCCAAACGTGCTTTGGTTGAACTTATAAGACAAGAATCCGGCTACGATCTTACACGAACTACCTTACTGCGCGAGGACAAGGTAAATCTTTTCCGGTGGCATGCAGCGGAGGTTCAAGGATGACCGACCTGCCAAAATGGTTGCCACCTATGGTAACGGTCAGCCCATGGACAAAGGACACGTTTGACACGCTATATTCTATATTCAAACGCAATTTTAAGGATACCCAGCCTAAATATAAAGGGCATACGGTTTGGTTTTTCCCTGAAATAGAGGGCGGGAAGGAAGTAATCTTTTGGCATTTGACCCATCGAGAGGACAGGGAGACGGGGGAACGTTTGCCTGATCCTCGGCGTTGTGAACGATTACCATGGGTCAAAAGCATTCTGGAAAACCCGGACAAACTTGAGGTGTTGGCATGGGACAATAAAGAGGGTGATGGTTCAATAAAGACCTATATCTGGCTAAAAAGTTTCGATTTTCTTGTGTTAATGAAAAAATATCGCGATGGCAGGAGACGGTTGATTACATCATACTATGTCAATTATCCCCACAAACGAAGGAATCTGGAAAAGAAATACAAGCGCAGGATCTCTTAGACATGAAAAGGCCGACGCTGAAGGTCGGCCCAACTCCTTTTACACATGGCAAATGAGCTAATAGTATATTCGGCAGTTATGCTGAAAAAGTCAAGATATTTTTTTAAATTTTTTTAAAAACTTTCTAAATCGCTCGACAAAAGGAGCATAAGTGACGGATTTTTCAGAAAATACTTTGGTTGAGCAACCAGCAATTGCTTTGTTTGAGGAACTTGGGTGGGAGACGGCCAACTGCTTCCATGAGTTAGGCCAGGGGGGCGGAAGCCCTCTGGGTCGTGAAACCAGGGCAGAGGTCGTTTTGGTATCCCGTCTCCGTCCTGTTCTGGAGAAACTGAATCCTGATCTGCCTGCCGAGGCGTTCGATCTGGCAATCGAGGAATTGGTCCGTGATCGCTCGCGCTTAAGCATGGCACAGGCCAACCGTGAGATCTACCAGCTCATCAAAAACGGCATAAAAGTGAAGATTCCTGATGCAGATGGTGATGGGGATACAACTGAGATTGTTAGGGTAATTGACTGGAATGAACCGGCAAATAACGATTATTTCCTTGCCTCCCAGTTCTGGATTACCGGCGAGATGTACACACGTCGGGCCGACCTTGCTGGTTTTGTCAATGGACTGCCCTTAGTGTTTATAGAGCTTAAGGCAACTCACCGGAGACTGAAAACGGCCTACACGGACAATCTAACCGACTACAAAAGCGCTATCTCCCAGCTCTTCTGGTATAACGCCCTGATTATCCTTTCCAATGGTAGTAAGAGTAAGGTTGGAAGCGTGTCGGCCGAGTGGGAACATTTTGCAGACTGGAAGAAGATCAACAGTGAAGGTGAGGAAGGGATAATTTCGCTTGAGACCATGATCCGCGGGACCTGCGAACCGGCGCATCTTTTGGACCTGTTGGAAAATTACATCCTCTTCATGAAAGCCAAGGGAGGCTTGATCAAGCTGGTGGCCAAAAACCACCAGTATCTTGGAGTTATCCAGGCGATGGAAGCGCTGGCACAGATCGAGCACAAGGCTGGGCGACTCGGCGTGTTCTGGCACACGCAGGGCAGCGGCAAAAGCATTTCCATGATTTTTTTCTCCCAGAAGGTCCTTCGCAAAATCCCGGGCAACTGGACATTTGTTATTGTTACTGACCGCCAGGAGTTAGATCATCAGATTTACAAGAATTTCGACAATGCGGGCGTGGTTACTGAAAAGCAGGCCCAGGCCACGAGTTCTGCTCGCTTGCGTAAATTACTCCGAGAAGACCATCGGTATGTCTTCACGCTGATCCACAAATTCCGCACAGAAAAAGGAGAAGAACATCCTGTGCTCTCGGAACGTTCGGATATCATTGTTATTACCGATGAGGCGCACCGCAGTCAGTACGATACCTTAGCCATGAACATGAGAACAGCCCTGCCCAATGCATCCTTTATAGCCTTTACCGGCACTCCGCTGATCGTGGGTGAGGAGAGGACAAAACAGGTCTTCGGTGATTATGTGAGCGTTTATAACTTCAAGCAGTCTGTAGATGATGGGGCTACGGTCCCGCTATATTATGAAAACCGCATCCCTGAATTACAGTTGACCAATGAGAACCTTAACGAGGATATGGAGCGGCTGCTGGAAGAGGCCGAGCTTGATGAGGAGCAGGAAAATAAGGTAGAGCGGGAGTTTGCCAGGGAGTACCATCTGATAGCGCGGGATGACCGTCTGGAGACCGTGGCCAGGGATATCATAGAGCATTTTACCGGCCGAGGTTTTGAGGGCAAGGCCATGGTGGTCTGCATAGACAAGGCAACGGCAGTGAGGATGTATGACAAGGTCAGCAAGTATTGGAAGCAGGAAATAGAGGTCCTTGAGAAGGAGCTTGCTATTACACATGAGGAAAAGCGAGCCGAGATCGAATCTAAGATCCATTACATGGAAAAAACTGATATGGCGGTCGTGGTCTCCCAATCACAAAACGAAATAGATGAGATGCAGAAAAAGGGACTCGATATTGTCCCGCACCGCAAACGTATTGTTAAAGAAGATCTGGATACCAAGTTCAAAGACCCTGATGATCTTTTCCGTATCGTCTTTGTCTGCGCCATGTGGATGACCGGCTTTGATGTCCCCTGCTGCTCGACCATATATCTCGACAAGCCTATGCGAAACCATACCTTGATGCAGACCATCGCGCGGGCCAACCGCGTCTTCCGGGACAAGGTAAACGGCCTGATAGTCGATTACGTTGGGGTTTTCCGCAACCTGCAGAAGGCCCTGGCGATATATGGCTCCGGATCTGGTGGTGGCGTGAAGGAGGGAGACATGCCTGTTAAAGACAAAGCGGCCTTAGTGGGCCAACTAAAGCATGCAATTGCCGAGGTAACGGCCTTCTGTGTGAAACAAGGGATCGATTTAGATGCCATCCAGGGCTCGGAGAAGGGCTTCGAACGAATAAAAATGCTTGATAATGCCGTAGACGCCATTCTTGTCAACGATGATTCCAAAAGAGACTATCTCTTGCTTGCAGGCAATGTGAATAAGCTCTATAAAGCGATCCTTCCTGATCCGGCAGCAAAGGATCTGGCACCGAAATGCATTCTCTTTGATGTTATTGCTCAGAAAATTCGTTCTCTAACGCCACCTGCCGATATTTCCGGTGTTATGGGAGAGGTGGAGAAGCTCCTCGATGACTCTATTGCTGCTGAGGGGTATGTCATTCGAGACCCGGCAGGGACATGGACTACAGAGCATGTGGTGGACTTAAGCAAAATCGATTTTGAAGCACTTAAGGCCAGATTCGAGCAGGGGCAAAAGCGTACTGAGGCAGAAAAACTCAAAGGGAAAATAAGCAGCAAGCTTAAAAAGATGGTTCGCCTCAACCGCACCCGAATGGATTATCTGGAGCGCTTCCAAAGAATGATCGACGAATATAACGCTGGAAGTATGAACATTGATGAATTTTTCAAACAGCTTCTTTCCTTTGCGCAGGGCCTAAATGAAGAGGAAAAACGGGGTATTTCAGAACAGCTCACAGAAGAGGAGCTTGCCATATTTGATCTTTTGACCAAGCCGGAAATGACCCTCACCAAAATGGAGAAATACCAGGTAAAGAAGGTGGGGCGCGAACTTCTTGATATACTAAAGCGGGAGAAGCTGGTGCTTGATTGGCGTAAGCGGCAGCAGTCAAGGGCGCAGATCCGTGTGACCATTGAGGATATTTTTGATCGCGGATTGCCACAGAATTACACCCCTGAGTTATATCAGAAAAAATGTGATGCTGTGTACCACCACGTCTATGAATCGTATTATGGGGCAGGGAAAAGCGTTTATGCCCTCTCGGCTTGATGTGGGGTTGAAAAAAGTGGGGTGTGGAAGCAGAAATAGATGCCCAACAAACTCAACAATCGCAAACTAACAAATCCACAATCCCTGAATGCCTATATCAAAGCATCTGCGATATTATGTGGAGGGTAGGGGCAAGGTAGGCTTGCTTTAAAGCTTAATTTGCGGTATTTTTAGTGATACCACTTTTATACGAAAGTGGTATCATAAAGGGAACCATATGAATAAAAATATCACCAAAAAGCAACCTCTGACCATAGAGCACTTTGAGGAATTCTTCAGGCTACTTCCGGCTAAAGCCAATAGCGCACGCTCCTGGAGTGTATCAGCAGAAGAAATCAAGGCCAAGAATTATGATATCAAGGCGGTTAATCCAAACCGAAAGGAAGCGGAAGATAAAAGAACACCCGATGAATTGGTCTCTATTATTGAACTACAGGCAAGAGAGATTTAAGAGGCATTGATAGGATAAAAAACAAAGGTATATAAATCAGTTCTAAATTTGGCCCTATCCAGGTCCTTACCCATGAGGGAATAATTCCATAAAACCCACTGGCTCACTGATCAAATTGTATATTACTTCCAGTTTTAGGTAGTGCTCAGGATCTTCTATGACAATAATCAGCCAAAAAATTCCAGATATCGTCTGTAAGATTTCAGAAAGGCTGATTAAAAGTGGCTATCAGGCCTTTATTGTAGGGGGGGCAATAAGGGATTCTTTGCTTGGGCTCCAGGCAAAGGATTGGGACGTAGCCACTAATGCAACGCCAGATAGAATCCGTGATCTTTTTCCTGAAATGACAAGCTTTAATCTGAAGCACGGAACGGTTACCCTGGTTTCTAAAGGTAGGTATTTTGAGGTAACCACCTTTCGAGGTATAGGCGGATCTTCGTTAAGCATTGAGGAAGATCTTGCACATAGGGATTTTACCTTTAATGCCATGGCATATGATATTACCAACAAAAGGATTATAGACCCCTTCGGAGGCCAACAAGCTATGGAAGAAAAGGTTGTCAGGGCAGTCCTTAATCCTTCAGAACGGTTTAAAGAGGATCCTTTGAGGATGATGAGGGCTATCAGGTTTTCTTTAGAGCTTGGATACACCATTGATACTGAAACGCTCATGGCTATAAAAACTATGGCAGAAGCTATTGATAAGATAGCTCAAGAAAGGATACGGGATGAGCTTCTGAAGATTTTAATGGTAAGAAGACCTTCAGCAGGCTTTCATCTGATGAGAAAGTCAGGTCTTCTCAAGGGAATTTTGCCAGAAATCGTTGAAGGATACAGAAAAAGACAGAATAACTATCATCGATATACCATTTACCGGCACATTATGGAGACGGTTGATTCTATTAAAGGTGATCCTGTTTTGCGACTCTCTGCCCTGTTTCACGATATTGCCAAGCCACGGGTAAGGAAAAAAATTAATGGGAGATGGAGATTTCTTGATCATGCTACAGCCAGTGCAAAGCTTACAAAAAAGATTATGATGAGGCTAAAGTTTAGCAATGATAGGATCACTCGAGTGACACACCTGATTGCCCATCATATGTTTGAATACAAACAAGAGTTGAGCGACAAGGCGGTGAGGCGTTTTATCAAGCAGATAGGGGCAGATAATGTGGATCACCTTATAGCCCTTAGAAAGGCAGATGATCTGGCCCATGGTTGGGGAAGGGGTTTTGAAAAAGATATCGAGAAATTTGAGAATAGAATTGATTCGCAAATTAAAAAATCACACCCTTTCACAATCTCTGATTTGGCAGTCAATGGTCATGATGTAATAAAGATAGTAGGTTTACAGCCTGGTCCCAGGATTGGGCAAATCCTAAATCAGCTACTTGAAGTAGTCATCGAAAAACCAGAATATAACCAAAAGGACAAGCTTATAGAAGTTTTAAAAAATATGAAGGAAGAATAAATATTTTTCTCAAGCCTTGAATATTTTTTAAAAGGACTTAGCATATGTGGTTAAGTAGAAATTACAGAGTGAAATATTTTTTAGTAATACTCGGCATAGGTAAAAACTGGAGAG
>JAFDHR010000078.1 GCA_019308645.1 Deltaproteobacteria bacterium | reverse complement strand
TGGCGGCCTTGATCTCAATGCCATGGAACTGAGGTATTTTTTTGGAAGAGAATGAGAGGGTTATTTTAGAAACCGGCAAGGAGATTTCGGAGCGATATGGTTACCAGGTTATAACAGCAGGAAAGGGTAAAAAAATTATACCTAAATATTCTCATGGCTCAATTGCACTCTTAAAAACAAAATCAACAACAATCGATGCTCAAAGAGCTGCAATATATTTTCTCACCTGAATCTATCTATAGCACTTTCTACCATAGTTCTAATCTCTTCAAGCCTTTCTTTGGATTGTGCCTCAAATCTAAGCACGAGTGCAGGCTGGGTATTAGAGGCTCTCACCAATCCCCATCCATCATCAAAGACAACCCTGACGCCATCAACATCGATTATTTTATATTGTTTGCTGAATTCATCTTTTAGCCTATCTACGAGCCCAAATTTCTTAGAATCAGGGCACTCTACCCTAATTTCAGGTGTCGTATATGATTGAGGGACATCCGCTAAGAGCTCGCTTAATGATTTACCCGTCCTGGATAGTATTTCTAACAGCCTGCATGATGCGTAGATAGCATCATCATAACCAAAATACCTGTCTGCGAAAAACATGTGGCCACTCATCTCTCCTGCCAAAAGCGCCTCGGTCTCCTTCATTTTGCTCTTTATCAAGGAATGGCCTGTCTTCCACATAATGGCATTTCCGCCGTGGGCCTCGATGTCTTTGTACATCCTATCCGAACATTTAACCTCAGAAATTATTGTTGCTCCAGGATGATTTTCTAAAACATCTCGTGCAAACAGAAGCAACAGCATATCGCCAAATACAATATCACCTGAGCTATCTACCACCCCGATCCTGTCTCCATCTCCATCAACTCCAATCCCCACATTAAGGCTATGCTCTCTCACCTCTTTAATCAGATCTCTCATATTATCCAGCACAGTAGGATCTGGTTCATGATTAGGAAAGGAGCCATCCATATCACAATAAAGGTCATGAACTTTACAGCCAAGTGATTGTAAAATCTCTACCCCTACAGGTCCTCCTGTTCCATTTCCAGCATCAAAACCGACTTTGATTCCTGGATTGATGTTAATATCCCCTGTAATCCTCTCTATGTAGGACTTAGTGATTTCATGTGAGGAATATTTTCCCTTTCCGCTTACAAAATCAGCCCCTTCGATAATCCTCCTTACCTTCTGAATCTCTTCCCCATAGATAGTATCAAAACCGCTGCATATCTTAAAGCCGTTGTAATCAGGTGGATTATGACTTGCAGTAATCATAATCCCTCCATCAGCCTTTAGGTGCCGTAGGGCAAAATAAAGGATTGGGGTAGGGCAAATGCCTATATCTACAACATTGCAGCCACTGTTTATAAGGCCCCCGGCCACTTCATCTCTTATCTTGGGTGAACTCAACCGACAATCCCTTCCCAAAACAATTGTTTTTTCCCCTACCTGGTTGAAATAGGTGCCAAAACCCCTTCCCAAAATAACAAATTCATCCTCTTGAATATCTTCACCAATTACGCCCCGTATGTCGTATTCTCTATAAATCTCTGGGTTCATATATCCTCCTCCCTACAAAATCTCATCCCTGCCCTTTGATTTCAGCATCTCAACAAGCTTTTTCACATCCTGAGACCGTTCTTTTTTGCATACCAACAGGGCATCCTCATCTTCTACAATGACCAGATCCTTTACACCCAGAAGTGCAACGAGTTTTTTCGGGCTATACACAATACATTGAGAAGAATCAAGGCTAATCAAATCTCCTATGAAGGAGTTTTTATTGCTGTCCTTAGGCCAATATTGAGCTGCGGATGGCCACGCTCCCACATCATTCCAACCAAAATCCCCTTTTATCATTAACACATGACTTGATTTTTCTATAACGCCATAGTCAATAGAGATGGCTTCCATTTCCTTGTAGACATTGTTGATCACACCTGATTCTTCGTCCGTACCAAGGGATGCCTTTAGTTTCATAAGCCCTTTATAATTATGGGGGAGATATCCCTCGATTTCTTTGAGCATGGTCGAGGTTCTCGCGATAAAGATACCGCTATTCCAAAAAAAGGTGCCTTGCTTGATAAAACGCTCGGCTGTGTTTATGTCAGGTTTCTCATGGAAGGATTTAACAGAATATATACCATTCGTTTTATCTCTTACCTCATCTGCCTCTATATACCCATACCCGGTTTCCGGTCCACGTGGAGGAATCCCTATGGTAACAATAAAATCCCCTTGAGAGGCCTGATAGGCGCCTGCCATTATTGTCTGCTGAAACCGTTTTTTATCCTCAATATAGTGATCCGCAGGCAGAACTACCATAACAGCATCTGGATCACCTCTTTCTATGAAAAGGGCAGAAATACCTATTGCAGGGGCAGTATTTTTCCCAAAGGGTTCTATTATGATATTTTTTTCCGGTATCTGGGAAACTGTGTTTTTCACAGCATCTGCCTGGAGTAGGGTGGTTACTATCTTGATCCTGCTGACAGGTACAATGGGTGTAATGAGTTCGATTGTTTTTTTGAGAAGAATCTCATCTCCGGTTATGTTAAGGAGTTGCTTCGGCCTGTTTTTTCTGCTCCTTGGCCAGAACCTGGTTCCACTTCCCCCGGCCATTATAACCGCATATATGTTATCATTTACTCCCGATTGTATCATCTAAAGTGCCCTCATCCACTCTGGCCTGAGGCTAACCTTGCCCTGAAGGGCCATATCTATTAAATCAAGTGTCTGCTTTTTTTCTTTTGGGAGTGTGGCCTTGACCGGCAAATAGTTTGATGCATGATTGGAGAAGAAAAAGCCCCTGGTAAGATTAGTGGAAGCTATCATTTCTCTTAGCTCCATAAGCATCCCAGAATTATCAGGGAGTTCAAATCTGCCAGCTGAAAGATCATTCGCCAGAGGGGTCCCTGGCATTATCATTAATGTCAGGGCACCAACATAGTCGGGATCAATTGCGCTGAGGAGCTCTCCTGTTGCCTTTGCATGAATGAGTGACCTCTCTCTGCCGGCAATCCCTAAAAGAACAGTAACAGAAAGTTTAATACCTGCTTGTTTAACCTTTTTGCCCATATCTACAATTCTTTGTGCGTTAGCCCCTTTCCTGATAGCCTCCAGTGTCTGATCATCGCCTGTCTCTATACCCATATAGATGATTCCCAGGCCCATCTCTCTCAAACGAATTAATTCTTCCTCACTCTTCATCTTTATGCCTTTGGTGTTAGCATAAATACCAACCCTTGTAACCCATGGGAGGTTCTCCTTTATCTTATCAAAAATCCACGTCAAACGGCGATACGGAATGATCAAGGCATCACCATCCATGATAAAAAGCCTGTCTTGATCTCGCATGTGCCTCGATGCAAAAAGGATATCGCTCAAGATAATATCATTATCCTTGATCCGAAATCTTTTATCTTTATATGTGCCGCAAAAGGTACACTTGTTGTGGGAACAGCCAACGGTAGCCTGAAGAAGAATGCTATTTGCCTCGCTGGGTGGCCTAATACATGTCCCTTCATAGTGCATGCCACTATATTTATCTATCCAATCCATATATATACCCTATTTCAAAACCTTATCTTAAACAACCTCGATTGCATCAAATTTACAGGATGCTATACATGCACCGCACCTTATGCATTTTTCCGGGTCAATCTTGTGTAGCTCCTTTTTTTCACCACTAATTGCCTCAACTGGGCAAACCCTCTTGCATTTTCCGCACCCAGTGCACTTTTCTTCATCTATAATGTATGCTATAAGGGCCTTACAAACTCCCGCAGGGCATCTTTTATCTTTGATGTGGGCCTCATATTCATCCCTGAAATGCCTGATTGTGCTAAGAACCGGATTTGGTGCAGTCTGCCCTAAACCACATAAGGAAGAATCCTTTACCATATCTGCAAGCTCTTCCAGGGTAGCAATATCATCTATCTCGCCCCGTCCTTCGGTTATCTTTGTGAGCAGCTCCAGCATCCTTTTGGTTCCTTCCCTGCATGGAGTGCACTTTCCACATGACTCTTCCTGGCAAAATTCCATAAAAAATCTGGCTATGTCTACCATACAGTTATCTTCATCCATTACAACCATACCACCAGAACCCATAATAGCTCCTGTAGCGGTTACAGCCTCATAATCGGTAACTGTATCAAGTAGGTCTGAAGGAATGCATCCCCCTGATGGACCACCTATTTGCACCGCCTTTAATCGCTTCTCTTCTGGTATCCCACCTCCGATGTCGTATACAATATTCTTTAATGGCATTCCCATGGGAACCTCTACAAGGCCACTGTTGATAACCTTTCCAGCAAGTGCAAAAACCTTGGTTCCCTTGCTCCGCTCTGTACCAATGGCTGCATACCACTGTCCACCATTTAAGATAATCTGTGGAATATTTGCCAGGGTTTCAACATTATTCAAAACTGTTGGTTTCTTCCATAGGCCTTCCTGGGCTGGAAAAGGGGGCCTCGGTCTTGGCATTCCTCTTTTTCCCTCAATTGATATCATTAAGGCTGTCTCTTCTCCGCACACAAAGGCGCCTGCTCCCTTGTAAATCTCCAGATCAAAGTCAAAACCGCTTCCAAGTATATCCTTGCCTAACAGGCCATATCGCCTGGCCTGTTCAATGGCTATGGTAAGCCTTTTTATTGCAAGGGGGTACTCGGCCCTGCAATAGATATATCCCTGATGGGCATTGATTGCCTTGGCCGCAATTATCATCCCCTCTAATACTGCATGGGGATCTGCCTCAAGCACGCTTCTATCCATGAATGCACCGGGATCACCTTCATCTGCATTGCAAAGGACATATTTAATATCACCCTCTGCCTGAGTGGCAAACTGCCACTTCATCCCGGTAGGAAATCCTGCTCCTCCCCGTCCCCTGATTCCTGAAACCTTAACCTGATTGATAATTTCCTCTGCTGTTATATCTATTAATGCCTTGGCTGCCCCCTGATAGGCATCCCTGTAAATAGCATCATCTATGCTTTCAGGGTCTATAAGGGTTAGGTTTCTCAAGGTTATGAGCCTTTGATTAGAAAAATATGGTATATCCATCATCCTGGGGATAGGTTTATCATTAGCAGGATCCTTGTAAAGGAGCCGTTCCACTAACTTTCCATCAATAAGGTGCTCTGAGACTATATCCTCTACATCATCCGGGCTAAGATGCACATAATACACTCCCTCTGGATATACAACCATTACTGGTGCCAGAGTTGAAAATGCATCATTTCCTGTCTCTATAACCTTGCACCTCTGTGAAAGCCCTTTCTTCTCTATCTCTTCTCTAATGGCATCCCTCACCAATTCACTTTTGCTTGCATGACATGCAGTGCCTCCACCTATCATCAAATGTTTCTCGCCATCAACAGGTGCCTTACCTAAACGAATATCAATAATGTTTTTCCCTCTGGACTTTATCTCGTTTAATTGATCCCTGTTTACGCTCACCATCCCGTTTTCCCCTATTTATATCTGTCGAGGATCTTCATTACATTTTGCTTACTAACCTGGGCGTATGTATCATCATCTACTACCATGGCAGGGGCCATCCCGCATGCCCCTATACAGCGTACCGAGTCCAAAGAGAATCTAAGGTCTCTTGTTGTGCCTTCTACTTCAATGCCAAGATCATCCTGTATATGGTCTAAATTCTCCTTCCCTCCCCTCACATAGCATGCTGTTCCCAGACACACCTTTATGGTATGTCTACCTTTTGGAACCATAGTAAAAAATGAATAGAAGGTTACAACACCGTAGATAGTGCTTCCAGGAATATTGAGCCCTTCTGAGATCCTTTCCTGTACCGCAAAAGGCAGATAACCGCAGACATCCTGGCATTCCTCAAGTACCGGTATGAGCGCTCCTTGTTTCCTTTTATTCCTTTGGATTATTCTATCTATCTCTTTCCACATTTCTTGTGTTATTTCCTTCACTTATCTCCTTCCTACACTTACAGTCTTTCAATCCTAACAGCGCAGATCTTAAATTCCGGTATCTTGGCAATCGGATCAAGGGCAGCATTGGTCAGCTTATTAGCAGCCGCCTTGGCGAAATGAAATGGGATAAATATAGTCCCTTTTATTGCCTGATCAGAAATCTTTGCTTTTGCTGTAATCTCCCCCCTGCGAGAGCTTACCCTTAATAAATCCCCATCATCTACATTATAATCTTGAGCATCCTCTGATGAGATCTCTACAAAGCATTCTGGAACAATGTCATTAAGGCCATCGGATCTCATGCTCATAGTGCCGGTATGAAAGTGGTAAAGGACCCTGCCGGTTGTTAGATAAAGGGGATATTCTTTATCCGGCAGCTCTGCTGGTGCAATGTAATCTATGGGGTGAAAGAGGCCCATGCCCTTAGTGAATTTATCGATGTGAAGTCGGGGTGTTCCCGGATGTTTAGCTGTAGGGCAGGGCCAGTGGATATCATTCTTTTCCAATCTTGAGTAATTAATCCCTCCATATGAAGGGGTTACACGAGCAATCTCTTCCATAATTGCCTTGCTGTTTTTATAGGTCATTGGATAGCCCATTCGAGCGGATAGATCACATATAATCTCCCAATCCTGTCTAGCCTGACCTGGGGAATTTATCGCCTTGCGAACCCTCTGGACCTTCCTCTCGGTGTTTGTGAAAGTCCCATCTTTTTCTGCAAAAGAGGCTGAAGGGAGTACCACGTCTGCAATTTTTGCCGTATCTGACAAAAAGATATCTTGAACCACCAAGAAATCCAAATTACATAAAGCCTTTTTAGCATGATTAATGTCAGGGTCCGAAACAAGGGGATTTTCCCCAATGATATATAGGGCCTTAATCCTCCCTTCCCCTGCCTTCATTACCATTTCTGTTACAGTCAGCCCAGGAGATTCCGGAAGACTTTCAACATTCCAGGCCATGGCCATACTCGCTCTTAAAACAGGGTCACTAACTGATTGATAACCAGAAAATACATTGGGGAGGGCACCTAAATCACATGCCCCCTGAACATTATTCTGTCCTCTTAAGGGGTTTACGCCTCCCCCTGGTATGCCTACATTGCCACATAGCATAGATAGATTGGCCATTGATTTAACATTATCCGTGCCTGTTCTGTGTTGGGTTATCCCCATTGCAAAAAATATAGAGGCTGGATGAGCATTAGCATACATCCTTGCCACTTTTATGAGATCATCAGCCGGAATACCTGTAATTTTTGACACATATTCAGGGGAATATTTTTCAACCGTCTTTTTTAGCTCCTCAAAGCCCTCAGTCCTGTTTTGAACATAGCTCTTATCATAAAGATTCTCTTTGATAATCACATGCATCATCCCATTAGCCCAGGCTACATCAGTGCCCAGGTTTTGTCTTAGCCAAAGGGTAGCAAATTTGGTTAATGGAATCCTTCGAGGATCAATTACGATTAACTTCACACTACCAAATTCAACCGCCCTTTTTATATATGAAGAGATAACCGGATGGGCCTCAGTCATATTTGAACCGGTTACCAAAATAAGCTCTGATTTCTCGATATCCGCTATTGGGTTTGTCATGGCACCTGACCCAAAGGCTGCGGCCAGCCCGGCAACGGTTGAAGCATGGCAGAGCCTAGCGCAGTGATCAACATTGTTTGTTCCAAGGACAACCCTGGCAAATTTCTGAATCAGGTAATTTTCTTCATTGGTAACCTTTGCCGAGCTGAAGATACCCATGGACTCAGAGCCATATTTCGATTTTATCTCACCAAATCTCTTGGCAACTAATGAAAGGGTTTCGTTCCAGGATGCCTCCCTGAAGTGGCCGTTTACCTTTATAAGAGGAGTTGTGAGTCTCTCGTCTTGATTGACAAAATCGTATCCAAAACGCCCCTTAACGCAAAGGCTGCCAAAGTTAGGAGGAGCATCCTCTACACCTGTTATCTTGAGAATATTATTATTTTTTATATGCAAATATATCTGGCAACCTACGCCACAGTATGGACATGTTGTTTGAACCTTCTTTGCCTCCCAGACTCTTCCCTCAAATCTACTCTGCTTTTCTATCAAGGCACCTACTGGACAGACCTGGACACACTCTCCACAAAAAACACAATCAGACTCATCCAAAGGAAGGTCACCTACAGCCACGACCTTGGAGGCAGATCCCCTGTATCCAAACGAAATAGCCTTGTTTACTTGAACCTCATTACAGGCCTGAACACAGCGGCCACATAGAATACATCGAAAAAAATCCCTGATTATAAGGGGGTTGCTGGTCTCAGTTGGATATCTGATAGGGCTCTCTGGAAACCTGATTGCCTCAACCTTATATCTATAAGCAAGCTCCTGAAGACGGCAGTCTCCATTTGCCTCGCAGGTAAGACAGTTATGATGACCAGAGGCGAGAAGGAGCTCTATATTTATTTTCCTGGATTTAATCACCCTCTCTGATTCTGTTTCAACAACCATATTCTGCACAGCCGGTGTGGCACAAGAAGGAAGAAGGTTTCGGGCGCCCATCACTTCAACTACACAGATTCTGCAGGCCCCAGTAGGCACCGATCCTTTAATGTAACAGAGGGTTGGGATATCAATACCATTTCTCTCAGCAACCTGAAGAATGGTCTCTCCGATTTTAAAGGAAAATTTACTTCCATTTATTTTGATTTTATTATCCCTATCCACGGCACTCTTCATTGTTAGTACGCTAACACTGTTTTCCTTCTCAAATTAAATTCTTATATGGTAAGTTTAAATTTATGTCAATATTATCTTGTTCTCTATATTATGTAGAAAAACTGCTGCATAAAAATATGGAGAACTTTTATCATAAAGATAAAATTATGTTTGAAGACAATCATCTATATGATATACATAATAAATATAAGGATAGGTAGCTTGTTTAATTGCTGAACTTAGCCCCG
>JAFDHR010000077.1 GCA_019308645.1 Deltaproteobacteria bacterium | reverse complement strand
GCTCTATATTATCAACTTGAATTCCAGGCTCTGATAGAAACTTTAGCCATATAGTCAAATGAATTAGTCCCATAAAATCGCTGATTTATCGGGAAACCCGACAACCTGAGTTACAATAAGGTAAGTATTTCTTTTAGCTTATAATATGAATTTTACTAAAGACAATCCTGTATGTATGTTTGATGAACACTCATGGCCTTTCGGCCACAATGAACCATGAAAGAGCTTTTTGTTATTTGTGACTCTTTAAATTAAGGAGTTGGATTGCCTTTTTATCCAGTTTCAAGTTTCAAGTTTCTTTCATATAAACCCGTAACAAGTCTCAACAAGATGTCATTTCGAGTGAAGCGAGAAATCCGATGCGAAGCATCGTCCCGAGAGAATCGAGGGATCTCAATGAGTCATGTAACAAGATCCTTCGCTTTGCTCAGGATGACTTGCTGTCGCAAGTCAGATTTTTCCCTCTGGTCGAAATGACAGATTTACAGAATCCGACTTTTTACGAAAACATCATATTTAATCTTTCAAAGAAAGGAGAATTATCATGAAAAAGGTATATTATTTTCTTCTCGTTCTGGCCATCCTAATCACAATTCCATTATCTCAGGTAGTGACTGGCCAGGCGCAAGAGACTGCCTCTCTAAAAGTGGCAGTAGCTGCTATCTCTACCGATGTGGTAGATCGGGAGCCTGTAGGTGCTGGAAATGTTTTCGAGGCCTCCTTGGGTAAGGTATACTGTTTTACAACTATCATTGGTGCCCATAGCCCTACTAAGATCACCCATGTCTGGTATTTCGGCGATATCGAGAGGGCCAGGGTAAATCTGGCAATAAAAGCGCGCAGCTGGCGCACCTATAGTTCGAAAGTAATTCAAAGACATGAGATTGGAGACTGGCATGTGGATGTGCTTGGCCCAGAGGGTGAATTGCTAAAGACCTTGCAATTCAAAATTACCCAGTAAAAACGGGGCTCGGTATTTTATCTTGACTTGATTATATGTATTAAGTATAGAATATAACAAAATAAAGGCCCTATTCTTTTGGCTTTCATCCTTGGTAGTGAAGGGGGTATCATGAATAAATCCCAGTTAATAGAGAAATTGGCAAAGATAGAGAATCTTACAATTAAAACAGCAGAAGATATAGTAAATACTATTTTCAAAGAAATGGAAAAGTCACTCGTACGGAATAGCAGAATAGAAATTAGAGGATTGGGAAGCTTTAAGATCAAAAAATATGACGGTTACGATGGAAGAAACCCGAAGACAGGCAAAATTATAAGTGTTGAGGGCAAAAAACTCCCATTTTTTAAGGTTGGTAGAGAGTTAAAGGAAAGAGTAGATTATAACTAACATTTTCATACCATAAATATCCCTTGGTCGTGCTAGACGGGGAGTTAGCGGTGCCCTGTAGCCCGAGATCCGCTCATGCGGGGTCGAAAATCCTTCCTGAGAAACAAGAATCGTGGTTAATGCTTTTAGTAAGAGAGGAGGCCGGACCTCGTGTGACAGATGATTATGAACCCCGTCAGGTCCGGGAGGAAGCAGCGGTAAATAATTTAATCTGCATCACGAAGCAATCTGGCCTGATTACCTTTTCTTACCCTAAGATTATCACTTTTCTTTGTTCAAAGGGGAATGCACGACCAAGGTATTTTCCCCTGGTCCATCCAACGATTCCCTGTTCCGCGCAAAGAAATACAAATCTAATCATTGCAAATATGTTATTATAGGTTGAGTATTCCCTGTTTCTCTCAAATCAACATTTTTCCAAGTTTCGAGTTTTTTTATGAATGAGGTATTAGAAGAAACAGTATCCATAAAATTTAATCGTCAAATAGGAAAAGACACCTGGCTTATGGGATTTCGATCCGCAAATCTGGCCTCACTTGCTAAGCCGGGTCAATTTTTGATGGTCCATTTAAGCAGAACCACAAAAGACCCACTTTTACGAAGGCCCCTTTCAATACACAGAATTCAGGATAAAAATCAGTTGATGCTTCTGTATAAGATAGTTGGAAAGGGAACACTGCTTCTATCTCGTTTAAAAAAAGATGATTCTATTTCGGTAATCGGGCCATTGGGAAATGGTTTCACTGTTTCCAAGCCACATGAAAAAAGCTTGCTTATAGCTGGTGGCATGGGTGTAGCACCCCTATTTTTCTTAGCTCAGTCTTTGCATAAAGTTCAGAAACAGAAAATTACAATGTTTCTTGGTTTTAGCACATCTCAGGAAGTTATTCTTATCAATGAACTAAAAGATTTGAATATTGACCTTTCTCTTGCAACAGAGGATGGATCATTGGGTACCAAAGGGCTTGTCACTGACCTATTGGATGAATATCTCCGTCAAGAATTTACTAAAAAACCAGTAATGTATGCGTGTGGCCCAACTCTTATGCTAAAAAAAGTTGCTCAAATGGCTATTGCCTCCAATTTAAGGTGCTATCTATCCCTGGAAGGTCAAATGGCCTGTGGTCTCGGAATATGCCAAGGTTGCGCAGTTAAGGCAAATAATAACAAAAGCAAGTCATATTATTATGTGTGTCAGGACGGACCTGTATTTTCATCCGAAATGATTGACTGGCAGGTTATGTAAATGGTTTCTCAGCCTGACTTATCAGTAACTATAGGTGGTTTAAAGATAAAGAATCCGGTTATTACCGCCTCTGGAACCTTTGGCTATGGTAATGAATTGATCCCTTTTTATGATCCCTCCCTTCTGGGCGCCATAATTGTCAAGGGCCTATCACTACAACCAATGCCTGGCAATCCACCTCCGAGGATTATAGAGACACCATGTGGTCTCTTAAATGCAATCGGGCTCGCTAATATTGGGATAGAGGCCTTTATAGCGGAAAAACTCCCATCCCTTGTTAACATTAAAACCCCTATCATCACCAATATATACGGCCATACCATTAAGGAATATGCTGAGATAGCCAAAAGGATAGAAAATGTTGACAGGATTGCTGCTATAGAGATAAATATATCCTGTCCTAATGTCGAGAGGGGGGGAATGGCCTTTGGAACAGATCCAGATACTGCAGCGAGGGTAACGGATCAGGTAGTAAAAAATACAACCAAACCTGTTATAGTCAAATTAACACCCAATGTAACAGATATATCTTCTATAGCAAAGGCGGTAGAATCTGCCGGTGCACAGGCCATATCAGTCACAAATACATTTCTGGGTATGGCTATAGATATAGCTACCAGACAACCCAAACTAACGAACATGACAGGGGGTCTTTCTGGACCTGCCATTAAACCGATGGCCCTCTATCTCGTTCATAAGGTTGTTACAAATGTAAAAATCCCTGTGATCGGCGTGGGTGGCATTATGGACTACCAGGATGCCCTCGAATTTATTATTGTTGGGGCAAGCGCCATCCAGGTAGGTACGGCAAACTTCATCAATCCAAAGACAGCAATCGATATAGTGCGGGACATTACTGATTACTGTGTAAGAGAAAAGGTTAGCACTATTAGTCAGATCATAGGGAGCCTAAAAACAAACGGAGAAAATTATGAAAAAATCGGAAATAAAAAGAATTAGTGAAAAATTAATCTCTCAACCCAAGCTTGTTTGGGATGCAGCAGATACAAAAGAAAAAGAGCAGGTTTTCGGTTTTGATAAAGAGTATCAAAGCTTCTTAAACAAGGCAAAAACAGAAAGGGAGGCGGTTAAAATAATATCTGAGATTGCCCGTAAAAATGGTTTCTCTCCAAATCCTTCAAACAAATATCCTATAAAGCTGATGAAGACATTTCAGGAAAAATTAATCGCCCTGTCTATATCTGGAAAGAAACCTATAGATGAAGGTATTAATCTCATTGTTAGCCATCTTGACTCTCCTCGGCTCGACCTTAAACAAAATCCACTTTACGAAGAAGTTGATCTCGCATTTATGAAAACCCATTACTATGGGGGTATAAAAAAATTTCAATGGCTCACCAGGCCCCTTGCAATTCATGGAAAAGTAATCCGTTCCGATGGTAGTTCTTTAGACATTGTTGTTGGTGAGGATGATTCCGATCCAGTATTTACTGTATCTGATATCCTTCCCCACTTAGCAAAAAAGGTGCAGACTGATAAAAAAGTTTCGGATGCCTTTGTGGGAGAAAAGCTTAACCTGATGGTCGGCTCTATCCCTTTTGGGGATAAAGACACAAAAGACAGGTTTAAGCTGGCAATCCTAAACCTTCTGAACGAGAAATTCGGTCTTGTCGAGGAAGATTTGATAAGTGCTGAACTTGAGGTTGTTCCTGCTGGAACGGCACGAGATGTTGGCTGGGACAGAGGCTTGACCGGAGCCTATGGCCAGGATGATCGCTCCTGTGTGTTTACCAGTCTCAAGGCAATAATTGATATTAAGAATCCGCAGAAAACAGCCGTGGTTCTATTCGTCGATAAAGAAGAGATTGGTAGTGACGGAGCAACAGGGGCCAAATCCAGGTTTCTGGAAAGTGTCCTCGCCGATCTCATGGTCGCTCACGGCAAAGAACCCCTTTACCACGAGATTCACAAAATTTTGATGAATTCAAGGGCTCTTTCAGCAGATGTAAGTTGTGCTCTTGATCCAGATTTTCAGGACGTTCACGAAAAGAGAAATGCCGCACGGCTTGGTTATGGAATATGTCTGACAAAATTCACTGGTTCAGGGGGTAAATATGGTGCAAGCGATGCCAATGCCGAGTATGTTGGGTGGCTTCGAAACCTGTTTAATAAAAAGAAGGTTGTGTGGCAAACAGGGGAGACAGGAAAGGTGGATGAAGGTGGTGGGGGTACAGTGGCAAAATTCCTTGCCACATATGGTATGGAGATTATTGACTGCGGTCCTCCGGTTCTTTCTATGCATTCACCATTCGAGATCGCCCACAAAGGAGATATCTATATGACATATAAGGGCTACAGGGCATTTCTCGAATCGTAAGCATGGTATGCAGCAAGCAAGGAAGATTCAGTTTAATATTGTCAAGCTTCTGTTTGCATCAATTTTTTAAGCCTCAACATGGGATTTATAATCTTTATACTCAGACCCTATTGCTCAGTTAAATTAAATATACCTCGATAAATGTAAACCTTCAGAAAGGAAAATTAGATTTTAGTTAATAGTAAAGGTTTACCCCATTTTATTCGTTATCAACATCTCATACCCCTCTTTTTTATTCCCAGGTTGTTTTTTTCAATCTCATAGGCCATTTCGATCCAGTCACATAAAAGGGGTCTTGTATCCCTGGGATCGATGATGTCTTCGATGCCAAAGGCCTCGGCGGTCCGGAAAGGTGATTGAATTGCTCGGTATTTGTCCTGCAGGTCACTGAGATAGGCTTCCGGATCTTCTGCTGATTCAATTTCTGTCCGATGAGCGGCATATACGCCTCCCTCTACCGGTATATTCCCCCACACTGCTGAAGGCCAGGCATAACGCCAGCTTAAATGAATGCCGCTTTTCTGTGCTCCTCCGGCCACGCCAAAGCATTTCCTTAAATATACCACCGCAAGAGGGATGGTGGCCTGCACTATGGCAAAACTTGCCCTAACACCCTTACGGATAGTTCCGTATTCTTCTGCCTTTTTCCCTATGGTAAATCCGGGTTGATCCGAAAGATTGACTATCGGTAAATGAAAGGTGTCGCACATGTCTATAAATCGGGTAAACTTTTCTGCAACGTCGTAATTAAATGAACCTGCCATGAATCTTGGATCATTCGCCAGTACCCCAACGGAATAACCATTCAGGCGGGCCAGTGCTGTAACCTGCGATTGGCCCTGGTACTTTCCAATCTCAAAAATGGAATCGCGATCCAATACAAGGTTTAAGACTTTTCGTATGTCGTAAGGTTTCTTAACGTTTTTGGGAATAATCGAGAGGAGTTCCTCTTCTCGGCGCTTTGGATCATCACTGTCACCCTGCTGGCGTTTCGGCATTTTCCAGACATTTGATGGAAGATATGATAGAAACTTCTTGATTTGCTCAAGGGCATCATTTTCATTTTCAGCCTCGTTATCTACAACACCTGTGAGATGTGTATGTAGTTTGTACCCTCCAAGCTCTTCTTTGCTGATATCTTCTCCAAAGGCAGATTTAACCAGGGGTGGGCCCCCGACAAATACATGTGCCTGTTTCTTTACCATGACAGAAAAATGGCTCTGGACCATATACAGGGCGCCTAAACCTGCCACAGATCCAAAGCCCGCAGAAACTACCGGTACCTCAGACATCACCTCGACACGATTCTGGGTGCATTCATCTCCTGAGCTTGGGATTTCGGTATATCCTATCTCTAAGATTTCTTTGATTGAACCACCGGCACCTTCTAACAATCTTATTAGAGGAAGCTTTAAAGCACGAGCCATCTTTAAGAAATATGCCCCCTTGGCCTTATACATCCTTCCAACAGAGGCCCCCTTTATTGTGAAATCGTCTCCATGTAAAGCGATGCGGCGGCCGCCGATCTTTGCTATACCCATTACAAAGGGGCATGGAATAAGGTCAATGAGTCTGTCTTTTTCATCTTTATCGTAGGTCGGAACACCTGCAAGAATGCCCCTTTCAAGGAATGAACCCTTATCAACCAGGGCATCTATCCGTTCCCTGACAGTCATTCTTCCTATTCCGTGCTGTTTGGAAATGTTTTTTTCGCCTCCCATCTGACGGGCGATATCCCTCCTTCTCTCCAGCTCTTTTATCTCACGGTCCCACATATAGCAATCAACTCTCCTGTTTTTTATATATAGGCATCAATAGCATCCTCCTGTTACAGGAACAGAATCAAGGAAAAGGCTGACATGCTCAATAATGAAAATATCCAGAATGTAAACTATTCTTATCTTGTTGATCTGTCAAGGAAATTGGGGCATTCTGGCAGTGAAGCAAGAACCTCCTTGACATTAATAATGTGGTTCATATTCATTCTTCTTAACAATGATGCGGGGAAAGTTTATTGCTGTTTTACACACTCATCTGTTTTACTCATAAGCGAATCACTCCCCCTTTGCTAAGAAAAGTAACTGTTTGATTTAGAAAACAGAAAATATTATCATATTTCATAAGTGCTGCTTGAACAAACAGCTTTAATTAAGGAGGTAAACGAAAATGCAAACGAAAAATGTTTTCCAAATACCATATGGGGATAGAACTATTCTGGCCGAATTACCAGAAAGGACCAGGATCATACGCCAAACCAAGCCACCGCTGCCACCCTTGCCTGACCCTTCCCAGGCGGTGCGTGATGCATTGAACTCCCCCATCGCTCACGAACCTCTACCCAAGCTCGTAGGCTCCAAATCTAAGGTTACAATAGCCTTTGACGATCCTATCGGCTTCGCTCCGGCCCAGAAACAGCCAGATTTCCGAGGAATAGCCATTAAGGTAATTCTCAAGGAGCTAGAGAAGCTGGAAGTTGATCCACACAATATTCGTCTCGTATGTGCCGTGGGCCTGCACCGCAAATGGACTACCCGAGAGCTTGGCACTATCATAGGTGAAGACCTGGCCTACCGGTTCGGGCCGAGCAAACTCTATAACCATGATGCAGAAGATAAAGAAAATCTAATATTTCTGGGTGAGACCAAACGGAATCAAGAGGTTGAGGTAGACCGTGTAGTTACAGAATCGGACCAGATCATATATGTGAGCAATCCATGGTCTCAATTTAACGGTGGCTGGAAGTCAGCAGTGGTAGGTCTGAGTAGCTATCGAAGTATCCGACATCACCACCGTCCCTTTCCCATGGCCTCGGGTAAGTCCACCATGGATCCAAAGCGTTCCGCCTTCTTTAGGCTTCTCAATGAAATGGGTGAGGTCATCGAAAGGGAGCTGGCTAAAAAAGGCCGACGTTTTCTTATCATCGAAGGAGCCATGAACAATTCCATTCCCCAAGAAGTAACACAGGTAGTGGCAGGGCACCCGCCTCAGGCCCATGAGAAGACTCTTGAGATACTTCAGAAACAACACGTAGTTGATGTCAAGGGCCAGTCCGATGTGGTAGTCTATGGCATGGGCAATAACAGGGACCCATACTCCAAAATGTCTCTTATAAATCCTATATTAGTGAGAAACCTTGGCATGTCATATAGCTTTGGCCTCTTTCAAAACATCCCTCTGGTAAAGGAGGGAGGGATTATTATTTTCGTTCATCCCTGCATCATGCAATTCGATGCCCTCAAGTATCCTTCCTATGTGGAGATGTTCGAGACACTTATTCCTCGCACACAAGATCCCTTCGAACTTTGGGAGCTTTACGCCGAGGAATATGCCCATCGTCCGGAGTTCATCCATAAGTATCGGTATGGATTTAGCTTCCACGGTGTCCATCCCTTAATCCTATGGGGGCAAGGGGCATATGGCCTGAGGTATGTGGGAAAGGTATTTCTGGCTGGGGCCACCGATCCCGAAGTGGCCAGAATGCTTGGCTTTGAACCCTTTGCCTCTGTGGAAGAGGCCATAGCCGAGGCTGAAAGACTGATGGGCAAGGATTGCAGCATTACATATCCTGAGATGCCAGAGAGTTTCATTTGCAATGTAGAGTGAAGGTCTTATTGCGAGAATGGGCTGAAGGCCCTGTGCAGGCAAGAAGGGACATACCTGAAACTGATGAGGTTATGATACTCGCCAAAGTCACATGTAAGCTAATAACAGTTTACCTTCATTTGTTCTTGATTTTGTAGTAAAGATTAATAAAAGTCACAAATAATTCAAAGTCCACGCTAAATAAGATATCCTGAATCATCCATGGCTTTTAAAAAGAAATGGCCGAATCAGGAGAAACCTTTTATAAAGATTAGTAAAAGCTATTACTACAAAAGGAGGATAATCATGGGGGTAAAGACTTTTGATGAGTATTATGGACGTTTGAAGAAGCTAAGAAGGAATATGTATATGGGTGGCGAGAAGATAGATAGGACTGATGAGAG
>JAFDHR010000076.1 GCA_019308645.1 Deltaproteobacteria bacterium | reverse complement strand
TTTTCTTCTATCTACACTAATACCTTCCCTTTCGAGCTCTTGAGCAATATCTCTGCTTGTGACAGAACCGTAAAGTTTGCCCTCTTCACCAGCCTTACGTATCATCGTTACGGTTATCTGAGAGATCTTTTCTGCGGCCCTTTCGGCTTCCTCTTTATCCTTCATGTGTCGAGCCGTTATTTTACCTCTTCTCATCTCCAGGGATTTTAAATTAGCATCATTGGCCTCAATGGCTGTACCTTTTGGAATGAGATAATTTCTTGCATACCCCTTAGCGACATTTACGATATCACCTTCAAAACCAAGAGATTCAAAATTTTGTAATAAAATAATTTTCATGCCTTCTTTCCATTCTAATTTTTTTGTAAATATTAAGGTAAGGAACTACAATTTCCGTCCGTAAAGAAAGGTAAATAAAGAATAACAAGGGCTTGGGGAAGTAGAAAATAACTCTATATACCTCAAAGCTAAATCTTACAGTTCCCTATATTCCTTTGTCTTTATTTTTGCTGTAGTAAAAGGTAACAGGGCAACATTTCTCGCTCTTTTTATAGCTAACGCGAGCATCCTTTGATGCTTAGCGCAGTTTCCAGAAATTCTTCGAGGTATGATCTTACCTCTTTCGGTAGTAAAAGCTGCAAGATTCTTTGAATCTTTGTAGTCGATCTTTAGGCTTGAATCAGCACAAAAGCGACAGATCTTGTGCTTAATAAAAACTCTTTTTCTTTGATAATTAAAGGTATCATTATATGCCATTATTTTTCCTCAACATGTTCATTGTGGCTTTTTTCCATTGTATCTTCTATTTCCTTCTCCTTGCTTACTAAATCCTTTGGATCAACATTTTCATCAATCTTTACGGTAATATATTTTAAGATTCGATCATCTAATTTCAGATTCCTCTCTAACTCTGTTACCATTTTAGGAAGAGCGCAAAAATCTAATACGACATAGTAGCCTTTATCAAATCGCTTAACTTCGTAGGCTAATTTTCTTTTTCCCCACTCATTAACCTTTACAATAGAACCTTTTAGCTTGTTGATGAGGTCTGAAAATTTATCAATTGCCTCTTTTAAAGAGTCATCGTCCAATGTGGGGTTTACAATATAAATTGTTTCGTAATGATTCATTAAATAGTATACCTTCTTTCTCTGTTTATATGTTGAAATTTGTATCCTTTTCTATCCCTGTCGCTAAAGATTGTCAACCCATTTTTTAGACATCCTGCGTTTATGATGTTTTTAGAAAACAGGATCTTGATTCTTGAATGCTCCCTCACGTGCGTAAAGCAATCATAAGGCAAGCGCTATCAGTCATGTGGAAAACGGGAAAAATCTTCCTTCAAGCCAAAAATGATAAGGCTATCTCCCTCTTTTAGTATAGTCGAAGGTGTGGGAAGCATATATGAAAGCTTATCACTCCCCTCTTCTGCCTCTCTTTTGATTGTTAAAACCGTGGCTCCAAAACGCTCGCGAAGTTTTAACTCACTTAGGTTATTTCCTATAAAAATACTGGGAGCAGTAATTTCCGATATCAGGAACCCTCCCACTAAAGCCAACCTCTGCGAGTGTATCTTTTGTTGGAGGCGAAGAGACGTTGCCAAGCCAGAGGCCATATCTAATTTAAAAATTTCCCTGTTGTAAGCCTCTATGACATCACCCTTTCGTATCGTGCCAACCAACTGCCCTTTATCTATTACGGGAATCTGATCAAACTCAAATTTCCCAAAGAGCTGCATAACCATATCAAGAGATTCATTGGTATTCACCACTGTTACTTCTTGGTCCATGAGATCTGAGGCAATTACAGCATCACGAACAGATTCATAATCCTTTAGAATAGGTCGCAAATTCTCAAGTGAGATATGACCATGGATTCGGTTATCAGCCCCAACCACAAAAAAATGGGCATGGGAACTTGCCATCATTCTCGTAGCAAGTTCGGCCAAGGGTGCCGAGGGAGATACAAGCTCAATATCAGGAATCATCACCTGAGAAACCTTTAGGCTCTTAAGTACATTGAGTTCCTTCCCAGCATATATATTCAATCCCTTCCTGACCAACTTGAGGGTATATATAGATTCCCTGGAAAGATGTGCTGAGATCACCAGTCCTATAGTACATGCAAACATTAAAGGCAGTATTATCAAGTAGTTTGCAGTCATCTCAAAGACAATGATCATGGCGGTAATAGGGGCCCTAGTAGTGCCGGCAACAACTGCACCCATGCCCACTAAGGCATATGCACCAGGCAACGCAGTAGTGTGAGGGAGAAGCGTATGAACAACCTGTCCAAAAACACCCCCTAATGCTGCCCCCATAAACAGCGAGGGTGCAAATATACCCCCTGAACTACCTGAGCCGATGGTTATACTTGTAGCTAATATTTTGGCAATCAGGAGCCCGAAAAGCATAATCCCAAACAGTTCACCATGTAAGATTTGGGTAATTGATTCATATCCTACACCAAAGACATGAGGGAAAAAAAATCCAATGCATCCGACAATACTTCCTCCAATAGCAGGCTTAATAAATTCCGGCAGTTTCCATTTTTCAAAGAAATCTTCCATACCGTAAAGGAGGCGGATAAAGATATAGGCAACGACTCCAGCTAAGACTCCCAATACGAGATAGAGGAATAATTCACTATAATGCAAAAGATCATAGGGAGGGATCTCAAAGGCAGGAAAGTTTCCCAGGTAGTGCCTGGATAAGGCAGTAGCAATAACTGAGGAAACTACTATAGGTATAAACTGTAATGCAGCTAATTCACTCAGTATAATTTCTAAAGAAAAGAGGGCACCGGCCATGGGGGCATTAAAGGTAGCTGCAATACCTGCTGCTGCACCACAAGCTACCAAAATTCGAAGTCGGCCTCCAGATATTTTAAACAATCTTCCAATAGCTGAAGAAATTGCGGAACCAATTTGTACAATAGGACCTTCACGGCCTACCGAGCCACCAGAACCGATACAAATAGCAGATGCAAAGGCCTTGGCAAAGACTACACGAGTTCTCATTCTACCATCTTTTAGGGCAACAGCCTCCATTACTTCTGGCACACCATGCCCTTTTGCCTCATGGGCAAAGAAATGGACAATTATCCCTACCAAAAGGCCACCTATTGCGAGAATTACGGGCTTAATCCAAAAGGGCGCTGCAAGGGCCATGCTTAACAGATCTTTCCCCTCCATCCCTGTTGCGTTACCCCAACCCAATTGGGCGGCTATGGCAATTAGCTTTCGAAACCCAATAGCTCCATATCCACCCACCGCACCCGCAATTCCGCCCATCATGATCATAAAAAAATGTTCACGACGGGTGAAGGCAAGTATAGTTTTGTTTACACCATATTGGATTTTTGAAAAAAAACTGATGTTCATTTTATATAGTTCTAAGTTATTGGGAATGGTAGCAATCGATTCAGGTCCACAATACATGGACCTGATGTGGATAAAGAATACTAATTTTGAAAAAGAAGAGAAAAGAAACCTGATTGGGTGTATATATCAAATAATGATTGTTATACAATAGAATTTCTTTAATCATATAATACTATCGGAAAAGGGATTATGCCTTTCCCGATAGTATATGGACTCCTATCTACATACAAAATCAATAAAATGATACAAAAATGTTAACTACACAGGTTCAAAGTTCCGGGTTCACGCCTGCCCGCCCCGATTGTATCGGGACAGGCGGGGTTCAATGGTTATTTGCTGAACCATTAACAGTTAAATGCGGGTTTTTCATGAGCAGGTTGAGGAGTCTTGGCATGGACAATGGTTCATGGCTCCAAATTGAACTCCTGAACTGTGAACCTTGAACCTGACAACCTGGGTAGTTACCAAAAATGTCACTTCTTTTCTCTTTTTAATACCACATATCTTGAATGACCTCTATGTTTTATCACAATGAGGATCTGTTTTTTTGATGAAGATTCCTTCATTATCCTTTTATAATCACCTATGCTTTCTACCGGTTCATGTTCTATCTCCTGAATCAGATCACCTCGTTGCAATCCTGCATCAGAAGCTGGACTACCTTGCTTTACACCTGATATAACTAACCCCTTCTCACCCTTTAAAGATAAGCTTTCCGCCAATTCAGGGGTAAGTTCTTGGACAGATAATCCAAAACCTTCTTCTATCTCAGGGATGGTGGCAGCCACTCTTGTTTCTTCTTTCAATTCCACTATTGTAATCGTGAGTCTTTTTTCTTTCCCTTTTCTGATTATGATTATCTCTACCTTTTTACCTACTGGTGTTTCTGCAACCATAGCGGGCAGGCTTTTCATCGCCTTAACCTGTTTACCGTCAAAGTTGATTATTACATCTCCCCTCTTGAGGCCTCCCTTATCAGCAGGACTGTCCTTAGTGACCTCCCCTATCAGGGCTCCTTCTTCAGTTTTAAGACCAAATTTTTCCTTAATCTCTTGTGTAACTACTTGAATGCTCACACCGAGCCAACCTCTTATAACCTTTCCTCTCTCTTTCAGTTGAGGCATAACGGATTTCGCCATGTTAATCGGTATAGCAAAACCAATACCTACATTTCCTCCACTTGGGGCAACTATTGCTGTATTTATACCGATAACCTCTCCATCAAGATTGAAGAGAGGTCCACCTGAATTTCCAGGGTTTATTGAGGCATCTGTCTGAATGAAATTGTCATATGGCCCGGCGCCTATTACCCGTCCCTTTGCGCTTACAATGCCTGCGGTTACAGTACTTCCGAGGCCAAAAGGATTTCCAATAGCCACAACCCAATCACCTACCATCAGCTTATCTGAATCCCCCAATCTGGCAGCTGGGATAGTGTTTTCTATCTTGATCTTTATCAGGGCAAGATCGCTTTTGGGATCTTTACCAATGATCTGTGCTTCGTATTTCTTCTTATCAGAAAGCGTGACCAGGATTTCGTCTGCATCTGCGACTACATGGTTATTGGTCAAGATGTAGCCGTCTCCACTCACAACAACACCTGAACCGAGGCTTCTCTGTTTCATCTCCTGTTCAGGTGTTTGGCCAAAGAAGTGACGGAAAAACTCATCCCCAAAAAAATCCTTAAACTCCCTGCTCTGAAAGGGAGAAAATCTTCTTATTGTCTTAATTGTTTTTGTCGTAGAAATATTCACAGCCACATGGGCCTGTTTAGCTGCCAACTCTGCAAAACTATCAGGGATGCCTTTTTTCGCCAAGGCATTCTGGCCAAGACCGAAAGCTAAAAAAAGGATAATAACCAAAACCATAAAAATTTTTTTGCTTAGTTGAAAATACTGATTTTTCATTAACATTTTACCCCCTTGTCTACTGTTTCTTGCTTCCCTTTTCTTCCTGTAATCTGTTAAGCGTTTCTTGAGCTTTAGCTAAGTCTCTCCTTAAGGCAACCATCTCTTCTTCCAATCGTTCTGTTTCACTATGTTCATGGGTCTCGATAGAGTGTGAGGAATCGTGATCACTGCATGGAACCGCTCCCTCGATCTGTCCATGTATGTAAGATTTTATTACGTCCCCCACTATGCCGGAGGCCCCTGTAAGTGCTTGAATGCCGAGTTGTTGAAAAAAGCCGATAGCTTTTGGGCCCATGCCACCAGCAATGATTACATCAGCTCCTAAGCTATGTATAAAATTAGGCACCTCACCAGCTTGGCCATGGCTTTCATAGAAGGGGTTTTTTGCTGCCTTGATATCTTGTATTTCTTTGTCTTTAACGTCCACCACTATATAATAGGGGCACCTACCAAAATGGTGACTGAGGACTGCATCTAATCCCATATTATCATCTGTAGCCAGTGCAATTTTCATGCTTATATTCTCCTTTCATTGTTACTATTCCGTTAATATTTCGCTCTCTTTTTAATGAAACTCCCTGCAGAACTGCAGGATATTATGGCGAAGGCGAAGAAAGTAGTATATTCTACAATGGTTATTTTTCAGCTATTACCTGCTATGTAAAACCGGAATTTAATTAGAAAAGATAAGGCTATTAGGAGAGGATGTCAAGACAAGAACGCCAAAGTTAGGGATAATGCGGGCTTACATATGCTTCCTCTAAGATCTCTATATTTGCGAATCAAAGTCTTACGTCTATGATACCGACATAGCGCGAATTTCGGCTTTCTAACTCTCCATAGCCTCAAAAAAAGCCTCAATCCGGGTGCGTGTCTGTTCCTCAAAGTACACCCTGGAATCAGTGATGTCTGCTTCTATGACCACAGAGGGAATGGTAAGCCTGTCCATCAAAATGCGGGCAAGGTCACACTGACCCACCGAATAAGGCTTACAACTTCTCGCAGAGTGGATCACCAGGCCGTCAACCCGATACTCCTTAATAAGTCGTTCCATAAGCTCTAACCGATTATTAAGGTTATTGTTAAGTATTACGAGGCTGTAGGCCTTGGCCATGGACTCGAATGGTTGGTTCACATCTAAATCGTAAATAGTCTCAGCCCAGGCGTTTGTATAGGTGGCAGTAACAAAGTTCATACCGTGAGCGGCAAAGATATCGGAGAGATCTCGGACTTTATACCAGATTGCGATGTTGTCCCACATGAGTCTCTTGCGCTCATGTGTGATAGCCCCCACGCCATGCTCAATTCGCTCCTTCAGCTCATCTAAAAGGATGCGATAGTATTCCAGGGCCACAGGCAGCCCGCGCAACGAAACAATGGGGGCGAGATGTCCAAATGCATCAAAGATTGTCATGGGCGCTGGTTGGGACTTCATGGTAGCCAAAACCTCACCCCAGGTGAGAGAGCCTTCCTTTGCAATACCAATAATTCCCTGAAGCTTCTTATAGTTGAAACGCTGCCTGGATACCTGCTCTAATAATGGAATCATCTCTTCGAACTGACGGACCATGTAAGAGATATCATGTTCTGTTATAGTTGAAAAGTTATATGGCGTGTCAAAGAGAACAAGTGACACTTTCCAGTAATGGGCCAAAGCCTTATACCAGTAGACTACTGTCTGGCAGATATTGTTGGAGGCGAACAAAATGTCCGGCTTTGGTAATTTACCGACCGGGGTTATGCCAGAGAAATAGTGCCCTAAATCTATGCGTGCATATGAGCACAGGTCTTGATTATAGCCATGTTCCTCTGCTATGACGCACAGTTCTGGACCCATCTTTTTCGCCCCACAGAGAGCTCCGTGGTTTTCTGGATAGAATGTGTAGAAATCAAAAGCCCTTAGCAGCTCAACAGGTGCACCACTGGTTACCCAGGCCACAGGTTTCGCTCCCTCAGCGTAGCGTGACAGGAAGTAATGTCTGGCCATAATCTCCTTTAAACGATTGGTGCTCTTCAGTGATGGCCCAAAGTTGGGGTTGGGATTTGTTGGGCGCTTTTTCTTCTTTAACCGAGAAAAACGCATGAGGGCTGGGGCGCCAAGATCTTTCATGAAATGGTAACGTACATTCTTAATTAATGACATAAAAATCCTCTAACTGATCATTTCTACAAAGGCCCCAACACGGGTTTCTAACTGACCGCTTAGACCCTGGTTTACCTCGGAGTCTATAAGGAGAGTAGCCAGCCCCCTCTTTTTCAGCTCTTCTACAAGATACGGCACATCAAATAGCTCAGTCTCACAGAATTTTACCATATAAAAAATTACCGCTTTGGCTTTGCTACGCTCAATTTTTTTAAAAAGATAATCCGCACGTGCTTTCAGAGACGAGTTTTTGGTGGTGCACGGGGGCATACCAAAATAATCCTCGGCCATAGCTTCAAAGGGATCTTCGTTTCTACTCTCAGGTGCCAAAAGCCGTCTGCCGCAACTCAAAAGATCGTCGTCAGCAACCCTCACCCCCATTTTGTCCAGGATTTTGAGGACCTCAGGGGGATTTGGCAGAATACCGCTCAGAATTACTGATGGACCCTTGCGACTATGGCCCCTTGAGATGGAAAGGAATTCCTCAAGCAGGGGCAGGAAATCATCAGGATGCAAGTATTCACCTCTTCGGATTATCTGGTAAAAATCGGTATTAGAGGAGGTAAGTTCACCACAGGCCCTGAGCCTATACAGTTCTTTGAGTAATGCGGCCACCTCATGCCCTTTCTTCACCTGATGTTTCAGTTCAGAGAAATCAAGGGCCCCAAGCTGTGTTTCCAGCCTTAACACCAGGCCCTTAAGCTCATCCAGATAGTAGCGCCTGGATGCAGCACTGTACGGAGCCTTGGGATGGTAAAAAAAATAGCAGGGCTTATCAAGGTTCAGGTAATCAGACACAATAGAGGCCAGATTCTGGATAGAGTCACAGGTGTGAGGGAACAAGAAGCTATCTATATCCTTGCACTTGCCCTGCAGTATGAGCTCTAATCCCAGTTTAACTACCGAGCAAATATAGGGCTGCAGGTGAGCGTTCGCATGGTTAACCTCGAGTGGCGGATCCCAGACCTCCACTGGCAGCACATTCATAGCCCAGAGGATCTCTTTGGGGTAGTAGGCAGGGAAAATCCCAAAAAGTTTTCGCCCTTTTTCCTCCTTCTGCCTCATCAAATATTCTTTGCGTGTCATCAGTTCTTTCTGTGTAATGTTATTCATTCACTTTCAATCCCTTTTCCTTTAGATAATCCTTCACCTCTTTAATGCTTAAGATGTGATAATGAAACACAGAAGCAGCAAGGAGAATCTGTGCACCACCTGAAGTCACTACCGGTATATCAACGACATCTGGGCTTTTGTATATTCAAGATCATAGCCTGCCTGTGTTCCATCTCCATCCATAATGGTGGGTAAAATTACACCTGCACCCAGTTCCTGACCTTTTTTTGCTTATGCCCTTAAATATAACTTAAGCTTAGTTGTCGTTTCAAAATTGGGTAATATAGACGGATCATATAACTCTAAGGTCAAGTTGCTATTACCCAATTTTGAAATGACATGGCAAGGCGCCCTATTAAGAAGGGCATAACAAAAAAAGATACCCATGCCCTTCCTTAAATTATTGAGCAGATACATTTTTTCTACTGGATCGCCGGCATGTTTCAGATCAACCAAATGGATCCCCTTGACCACCCTACCCTCTTTACCAATATATGCAAATCTCTGGAAGTATCTGGCATTCAGCTAAATACTATTGCATACTCTCATCTTCTGTATCAATTTCTTTCTTACCCTCAAAGGGGATAGCTTGACAATGTAAAATTTTACCTTATTTTTTACACTTCAAGAGTGATTATACATGGCCTGCTGCAATATCCATAGTAAACGGCAGACATAGCACAATACGATGGAGTTATACACCATGCTTAGAAAATTAGTTGTTGGCCCTTATCAGGCTAATTGTTATATTTTAGGCTGCAAAGAAACAAAAGAGGGAGTGGTAATTGACCCTGGAGATGAAGTATTGCGTATTGTAAAAGAAATCTCAGGGAATGCTCTGAAGATTCTCTACATACTTATTACCCATGGTCACATTGATCATATTGGGGGTGCTGGTGAACTAAAACAAATAACCAAGGCTCCCCTATTCATTCACAACCTTGATGCCCCAGCCCTCCATTTTAGACCAGATGGATATCTCTATAATGGCCAGGAACTCCACTTCGGCACTTATAGTATCTCAGTGATTCATACTCCTGGCCACTCTCCCGGGGGAGTGAGCTTCCATTCACCTGGCGCTATCTTTACTGGTGATACCCTTTTTGCAGGTTCTATAGGAAGAACCGATTTTCCTGGAGGAGATTATAACAAATTGATAGATGGGGTTGTAACAAAAATCTTTCCCTTAGGAGATGATGTGCGAGTATATCCAGGACATGGCCCGGCAACCACAGTTGGCAGAGAGCGCCGTACCAACCCCTTTTTCAGCTCCAGACCTACCTTTTGAACGTATACATACGCCTTATTATTATACATTTTATATCTGCTCAAACGCGTAGGAAAAAACATGAATGTCTTTTTTTGCTGTTGAATGGGGAAACCTTTTTATATAGACTGTATCCAATACATAGGTAACTGCTCAGGTTCAAAGTTCCCAAGTTCACGGTTCAATGTGATAGCCTGACTAATTACATAAATAGTGTCTGAACGAAAACCTCGAAATATAGTTTTCAAGCTTTGGCGTTAAATCTTCAAAGCTTTGAAATTGCTTTATTTTTTAATCCAAAATCCGCAATCTAAAATCTAAAATCGTGCCTGAACTGGCTTTTCGTTCAGGCACTAAATATATTCTACAGGTGCTATCCACATTTAAGGAAACTTACAGCACAGAATTGATGCTATTCTTTGTGTGGGTGAGCGGGCCTTAATTACGCATCCATGAAGAAAAATGAAGGAGACAATAAAGCATGGATCCATTGATTGCCAAAGGCGCAGAAATGATACAAACATCTGAAAAGATTCTCGTGTTCTCAGGTGCCGGACTGAGTACGGAATCAGGTATTCCTGATTTCAGAAGCCCGGGAGGTGTCTGGAGCAGGTACGATCCATCAGATTTTCTCTTTGAGAAAATTATATCGGATGAAAACACCAGGGAAAAATACTGGCAAATGAGCACAGAGTTTTATCAGACTATGAAAGATGCTGTCCCAAACCGTGCTCACCGTGCGATTAAAGTCCTGGAAGACATGGGGAAGCTCCTATCAGTAGTCACCCAGAACATCGACTGGCTTCACCACAAGTCAGGAAACTCGCCAGACAAAATTATTGAAATTCACGGCACCGCTTTTTCAGTTTCCTGTCTCAGTTGTGGAAAAAAATATGACAGGGATGAAATCCAACAACGGATACAATCAGGCGTGAAAGTCCCGTATTGCGACGATTGCTCCGATATCCTCAAACCAGATACTATCTCATTCGGCCAGGCCATGCCTGAAGAAAAGATGACGACCGCAATTATGCATGCTCGCGAATGTGATCTCTGTATTGTATTAGGCTCTTCACTCGTGGTGTATCCTGCTGCTTCTGTTCCTTTTACAGCAGTTCAAAGCGGGGCAAAGCTGATGATAATAAATCGCGATGAAACACCCCTTGATTCCAGGGCAAGCCTGGTGATCCATGAATCGGTCTCTCGTGTGTTAGGGGATATGCTTGAGATGTCAACGACCCCTCCCTTCCGGACGGGGCTTGAAAAAAAGAAATAACTTATTGGCCGCCCAGATTCCTGCTCTTTGGGCTGTGGGATTAAAAGGCAGCGGTAAATTTTTTCCTTGAAGCGATGAGAGATTGTGTTTATATAACATTGACGGCTTCGTAAAAAGTCCGACTGCCGTTCGACAGGCTCACGGCCCTGAGCAAAGTCGAAGGGCTGCGTTACGCTTCATCTTTCGTCATTGCGGCGTACTGGTAAGTACGCCTCATTCCTCAAGATTCGCAAGC
>JAFDHR010000075.1 GCA_019308645.1 Deltaproteobacteria bacterium | reverse complement strand
GATGTCTTCTGCATGGTTTTCAATCCGGGAGATGGCAGATTTCTTAGTACGCAATTTCTTAGCCACTTGTTCCTGGGTGAAGCCAGCTTCAATACGAGCCTGTTTCAGGAGGATACCAATCTTGAATTGTTCATATCCTTTGTCAAAATTTTTTGCAAATTGGGGGCTCTGCTTCTTCCTTGTTTCAATATATTTATCCAGATCGTCCATCTTCTATTTACCTCCTGCTGAAATATTCTTTCTTCCGTTTTTCTGCCAGTTTAATCTCCTTTAAAGGAATTTTCTGGCTCTTTTTTTGGAAGGAGTTGGTCAGTATGATCAACTCTTGACCATGAAAGAAGCCAAGAAGACGGAAGGTGTTTCTTCCCACATCAACTCTGGCTTCCCAAATATCGTTTGTCTTGACCAGCTTCTTGAAGTATTTAGATGGAACCTGATCAATATCTCGAATCAATTTCAATACCCATGCTATTTTGGTCGCCTGTGTGTCTGTCAGGCTATCCAAGTGTTCTGCAACAGGACACTTGCCTGACGCAGTCCGATAGAATGAGATTGTTTTCATGATTATAAGGTAAACAAATATGTGAACATTGTCAAGATATCGAATTTTAAATCTTCAGACAGCGAACACAAATATGATATGCCCTAAAAGACATAATGCTTTACGTTTTACGTTATCTTAGTAGCTCAAAAAGCCCGAAGTTTGATGCCCGTTTGTCAAATGTAAGCACACATTCACACCCCGAAAATCTCGCAGAATTCGCGATCAAGAGATCCGGAAGATCCATTTTGGTTTTCAGTGCCGAAGAGACAAAACTCAGAATTGCTGACTGTGCTTCAAACTCCAGAATTGGCATTAATACAAGCTCATTAATGGAATCTATTATCTCTTGTCTCGGAATCTTATAAACAGATTCCAACACCCAGATAGTCTCAAGGACAACTAACAGAGGTACGAACAGTGCTTCCTTATCGGATTCCGCCTGTTTGAATATCCTGTAAATGGTTTCTGCCTGTTGCTCGTTATCCCTCACAAGGAAGCGAACCAGCACATTAGTATCCAAGGCCTTCATTTGAAACTCGCCTGCATCTTCTGCCTTATCCCAGCGTTCATCTTCTCTATAGAAATAGGCTTCCTTCCCGGCTTATGCAATCTGCCAAATACATCATCGACCTTCTTGGTGATGGGCCTAAGAAGTGCTTCTCTATTTTCAGTGATGACAAATTCGACCTTGTCTCCTGTGTGCAACCGCAGAGAATCCCGGACTTGCTTCGGAATCGTTACCTGCCCCTTGCTTGTGAGTGTCGCTAATGTCATGAAAACATTACTCCTTACCTTAATATCATTTTCTTACTTTATAGTAAGGCAAAGTAAGTTGATAGTCAACACCTTTATTTGACATAATGGCGCAGATGACGTGTAGAAAAAACGTTAGCTTTTTGTATCAGAGTTAATCCGCTTCGTTATGTTTCTCTCATTCCAGGTACGGTAGCTCTTTGGGCGGTACGACTATACGAATCGATCTAGCTGTACCTGGAAGTTCTCTCAATGAGACCAACCTTCTCCAGGTTGAGCACCATTTGATGTACTGATGGTGGTGTTACGCGGAAGTGGCGCTGCATGTCTGCTTCGGCAGGAGGACGACCGGCAATCTTCGTGTAGTTGTAGATGAAAGCAAGATACTGTCCCTGTTTCCTCGTGAACTTCATCCGGCACGGTTCTCCTGCTTCCTGCATATGTCGCCTATCATCTCATGAAGACAGTGCTGACATAGGTCACACTCGACTCGCACCCCATCTCCGAAAACAGACTCATAGCCACCTGTGAACTGAATGTGATGAAACTCCTCCGTCTCGAGATCGTTCGGTCCGTATTCCTTGCCACACCTGTCACAGACCACCGATTCTATTTCATCAACTTGTTTGGTGACCTTCCTCTTGCGAATCATTTTTTATCCCTTGAACATGAGATCATAGTTATTATAAGTCCTAATAGGCATATTATTTGTCGTCTCTGCAATGCAATATTCACAAAATCGATAAGAAAATGGAGCAGTTAAAAGCTACACGTAAAAGTTTATGACTAAGCGTATAAGGCATTTTTTCCATTGCCGTAAGCAAGTGTTTTCTTCGTTACCTGTTTTATACCTATTTTGATGTTTTAAAAATTAGTATTGTGTCCCAGGAATCCAGTAAGTTGTTTCAGGATGTCCCGGTTTACTGATTTTCCTGTCATTTCAAAGCATATCAGCCACTTAGCGCGACCTTACCCCAAATTTCCAAATTTAAAATTTCAAAGCTCTGCTGAGGGTGTCTAATGGAAGGAAAAGCTCCAGTGGGTTGTCAGGAAGGGTAATAAACCCAAACTGCTCATAGAATATTCTTGCCTCGTCGTTTTTAGCATCCACAAAAAAACCTATGATCCCAAGGTGTTCAGATACTCTGAGGATTCGCTCTATGGCATTGACCATCATTTGGGTGCCGAGCCCCTTTCTTTGTAGATTCTTCTTAACGGCAAGTCTGGCGAGTTTTGCAGCAGGAGCCCTGGCAGGATACTTTTTGGCGTATTTCCTGGGCAGTTTCTCAACGAGTATTTCGCAAGAGGCCAGCGTGAAAAATCCCAGAATATCAGTCGGGTTGCTGTCCTCAACCAGTACGAATGTCCGGGAAATTCCCTTCTCTATATGCTGCCGTGCGGTGTTCCGCAGGTACCGGTTGAGCTCATTGTTACCGCAATCGAAGGCAGCTCTGTTGTGGTTTCGAGTGAGAGTTTCAATCTTCAGCGCCATAGAAAGAGCCTTTGTAAGCTTTGATGGCATGTTTGAGCTTTTCGTTGGGTTCAGGCGGGTTTTCAAGCGCATCAAAGAACAAACTAGCAGATCGTGTTGTCATCCTTATGAAGCGCTCTCTTTCCACCACATTCTGTGCTTTCTCAATGGCAGACTGGACAAGGAACTGGTTAACCGTTGCCCCGCTCAGCTCGGCTGCTTGGGCCAGCATATCGTACACATGTAGCGGCACACGTGCTGAAACCCTCTGGTTTTGTTTAGATACTGACATGGTTTGAATCCTCCACAATACAAGTGTAATGTCTTTTTGCGACACAATCAAAGATAACATCCTGGTGCCAAAAAGGCAACATTTAGTTTAAATTCTGGCGTCAAAATAGCACCTGGAACCTGCGGAGCCATACCCATGGGATGCACCAGATGGCCATTCTGCTACAGCTCGACGGCTATAGGTAATTCCTGTCGTTAGAGCAATTAATTTCGGGTCAGGCCAAGTTATGATGTTGATATATCTAGGAAAACATTCCAAAAATAGGTGTTTTCGAGGCTTAAACCACCGTTTTTGACATCAAAATCGTCACCATAAGGAGCGCGTACCTCTCGCCATTGACCAATAATACCATCTGCTTAAATCGACCCTTTTGAGCCCAAAAATGCCGTTTTAAGCACCATATCAAATTTGATTTTCCAGTCATTTCAAATCATATCAGCCACTTCGCGACCCCATATTACGTCGCTCTCGATGCAGGGATTAGGTATCAATTTTAATCTATCGCCTCATCTTTTTCGGATGATTGGGGTGCCGACAACCGAATCGTCAGTGGACCTGCATTTTCTACTTTCTTGAAAAAATTATTCCCAGTAAAAAGAGCATCATTTTTTCTATATCTTTGCTCTATCCAATCTATGGTAGAAACTGGGCTTCTCATTCTTTTACAGACAACATAAACAAGTTCATCTATCGTATTAATTGACCAATTAATTACTCCAGGCTCAATATCAATTACGGATTCATCAAAAGACAAAGAAAGATCTATTTCGTATGCTTCTTTTTGGCCAGGCTTTAGATCCTCTCTACCTTTTGGATATCGCATATACTCTGTCTCGTTAAACTGATCAATAAATGCATCAAATTTGTCAAGTGCATCATCACTCTCAATTTTTTTAAAACTATCCCACAATTTCTTTAAATTATGCCTATATTTTCTTTTTAGTTCTAACATATTATGATCAAAGCTAAGGTAACCTTTTAAAAAATATTCAATCGCATGTCGAAATAATAGGGGAACAACCAAGAAAGCATCTATCATACAATACAAATAGGACGCCCTACCAGCGATGTAGAACTGAATTCCCAACGAGATTAGATGAGCCTGCTCAGAATTATATTGAGTTTTTATGTATCGAGGATCTGTTGTAATAGGCATTTCGGTACTTGTTCAAAAACCTAACATAAATATTATAAGCCCTAAAAGATATAATGTTTACGTCTGTCAAAATTAATATAGTTAAAATCGATAAGAAAAGAAATAGTTAGTAAATTTACATAAAAGTTTATGCCTCAGCAAATACGGCATTTTGTCCATTGCCGTGAGCAAGTGTTTCTTCGTTACCTGCTTTATACCAATTTTGATGTTTTAAAAATAAGTATCGTGTCCCTGGAATCCAGTAAGTTGTTTCAGAACTATATCTCCTTTTACACACAATGATAGAAAGTTGTTTTTTACTCCGAGAGCACGAGGATTAATCAATCCAACTAATCGGAAAATGAGCTGTGAGTATCATTTCTCCAGATTGAGTGAGGGCTTAGCTGAAATCATCAAATGTGTTGACAAATCCAAATTAATTTCATAGACTAAATTCACGCTTCACAATACAGAAGGTGTAGTAATCATGTTAGACATTATCGCATTAATCGCTGCAATCATTTCGATTATTGATTTTGCATCCAAACGTTATCATCTATATAAAAAAACTACCTAGTGTCATGTCAATCCTCAATTGACGGATAGAGACGTGATAGTTTTATTCTGGCATCATCAGTTCTAAATTGCCAATTGACTTTTGCATCTTTGTTATTTCTATGGCTCTGCCATGCAGCAGCTTCACTGGTGACCTTTTCAATGTTATCAATCCTTCTGTTGAGGCATTGTCCAAGGAGTACGTTCAGTTCTATTTCAGCCATGTTCAGCCAACTCCCGTGTTTTGGCGTGAATATGAATTCAAATCTGTCCCATAAAGATTTCGCTTTGTCGGGTTTAAACGTTTCATAGAGTGCCCCTGGAGTATGGGTGTTTAGGTTGTCCATAACTAAAGTTATCTTCTCGGCTCCATGATAACTCGCTTCTATATCTTCAAGAAAATGAGCCCAGTCACTCTTTGTTTTTCTTTCGGTAATCTTTACGATACGACTTCCTGCTAACGGTTCACAGGCCATGAAAATATTACAGACACCGCAACGCCTGTATTCGTAATCATGCCTGGCAACATGACCAGGTGACGCTTGAATGGGAATTTTAGTTTCTCCAATTAACTGCTTTGGCGATTCATCCATGCATACTACTGGAAATTTTGGATCAAAAGGACGCTTGTATACATCCAACACCATTTCCATATGTGCAACGAAGTTGCCATTTTGTTCCGGAGGAATTACCCAGCCTTTTTGGCGCCACGGTTTAATTTCGTTTTTTTTAGAACCTGACGTATGGTTTCGTGGGAAACGGTGTCAATATAGTCAAGTTCAACAATCTTATCAGCAAGCAGCCGCAAAGACCACCGGGAAAAACCCTCTGGTGGGTCACTGCAACTCAAGGCAATGAGATGGGCTTCAAAATCTCCGTCGGCCTTCTTGGTGTATATTCGACTTGCTTTTTTACCGTTTAACGTTATGTCAAGACCTTCTTCTATAAATCGCTTTTTGACTCGGTCAATTTTCCTCATGCCGATTTTTAGAACTCGGGAGATCTCTTTATTTGTAGAGCGTTTTTCCTGGAAACCTCCTTCATCGGAACCGAGTAAAAGCAAGGCATTTATAACTTTCTGTGATTTGTGCGTACCCTTGGAAACGATTTTGTTTAAGTATTGTCTTTCTTCTTTTGTTAAAGTGACGATATACTTTTTCATATTCAGTCCTCCATGGGTGATTATAAAAAAGTATAGCACATTTAATACGTCATGTCAAGCTTGACATGACACTAGTACCATGGCTGAGCAAAAACGATAGACAGCAACAATCCAATAATTCCAACCACTTGTAAAAATCATCCAAGCCTCACGACCATGGGGCTCTTTTTTTATCAAATCGGAAACACAATAAGGGCACCTCTTTAAATCTAAAAACCCATTAATACTTCTCTTTTTTTCCATATCTTGGACAAGCATTCATTTTCTTCCTTTGTGACTCGACCTTTTGTCTATTGAGCCTGAGAAAGGCTTCTATCAAACTCGAACATCACGATAGCTGTTTGAAAAACTACCCGACGCCCATCTTCCCAAACTAACGACTGACCTTCTTTCTGAGCACCATGCTCCTGACGCTGAACGAAATTACTAACTGTTCCCCAGTAAACAAGTAGTGCGTCCAGAAATGGTTTCTCGGTTTTTCCTAGCTGCTTGGTTTTCAATTCCAAAACAGCTTTAAGCCTCTTAACAGTAAGTGCTTTATCATCTTCAACTTCCAGTGGCTGGCATTGCTCTACAAGTACTGTAACAAATTCCTGCATTGCTTCACGGCAAAGGTGACCAATAGTTGTCAGTTGATGTTCAGTATCACTGACCCAAAGCATTCTTTCAGCATCAGCCCACTTTTGGTATGCTTTTGGATATTTTTGTTGGAAGTGGTCGGCAACAAGGTAATTTTTAATTGTAGTTTCAATTCTCTGAACTGGCTGACCAGCTAGTTGCTTCATTTGTTCATAATACTTAAAACCTTTTGGGGTTATGTCAAAAAAAGGTGTGCCAGTTTGTCCATAAGAGAGTACGAGCAGGTTTTCATGGGCTAAAGCCTCAATATCACCGAAATACACGATCATATCGGAATCCGCCAAACCTGGATGGCGTAAGTAATCTTTAACATCAGTTCGTAATACATGAAATTTTTTACGTTTGTCGGGTGAAACGTTTCGTGCAGCTTCAACGAGTACCGCAAGAAGGTCTTTTTGTTCTTGCTCAAGCAATATTTGCTCAAACATTATTCTTTCCTCTGTACCACTTATGATCATCTTAATAAACTCATCGAAAGCTTGTCCTATCGCTTTTCTTTCATGTGGATAGTTATGAGCTACGTGGCCATCAATAAATTTAACTTTAGTTTTATTATCGCCTATTCCATATGCATCAATAGTGGCACAAGCATCTTTTGACTTGGATGTATTTATATTCCATCTTGCTCGGGAATGATCACGGTATTTTTCAAGCTCAGAAATTGGATGTAGGTGGATGCCATACTGAGATGGGAAAGTATTTCGGGTTACGATAAGCTCTTGGAGTGTTAACTGTTCTCCGGTAGAAGCTTTCCAAATATTGAAAGAATTTATATGTGCTCTAAAATTATCAAGGCCTCTGGGGAAGGTGTATGTATCCATTGGCATTATTTGATTGTTCATATTTATTGATAAATGTTCAAGCCTAACATTAGGATCATACGGCCTAGAAGGCGTATTGTTTTACGGGCCAAAAAAAGGCAAGGCTCACAAAAATCCGTGAATACAATATATTAACCACTATCTTTGCACTATAAACTAAGAGAAATGCGTTTCGTTGTCCTCGAAACCAATGGTAAGGGTTCTTGGAATTGCGTAGCCTCTGTGTATGCTATCCCAAACTCTTTTCTACAATCTTGATCTCTTCCTCTGTCAAGCTATATAAATCATACACCAACTGATCAATTTGCCTGTCCGTGGTCTCAATTTGGCGCTGGAGAATGGTTTTTGTCTGGGGTTCTTTGGCTTCTGCCAGTTTTTTGTGCAACTCTAACATTTGTTTAACTAAAGAAACTATACGGTCATGTTGAATTTTGTCAGTGGGGTCGTTAAAATCTATTGCCTTAAATGGTAACCCCCTCGTCTGTTTTAACACGATCTTGGGAAAATCGTCTCTTCGCCCTACACTGTGAATTGCCAAGAAATACCACGAAAGAAGTTTGCTGTTTATTATTCCTAAGGGATAAAAAATGCTATATGATTCGTCCTTTAGCAAAAGACTTTGCATAGATTTATTTGTAATGAAATCCTCAATAGTATATACCGCTTGAAGTTGGAATTGTCGACTTATCATTTCACGCAAGAGCAATCGAGGCCCGGTGAAATATTTATACGGCTTGAATTCAGCAAGTGTTTCATCATATCGAATGAATACCCTTTCGCCCTTCTTAATTCTGTAACGCCTTACCGTTCCTCTAAAAGCCAAGTAAGGATTGATATTCGGCTGCTCAGAGGTAGTGTGAAAAGGGGTTACTCCCCGCTGAATATCCATAACATCTGACAGTTTTCCCCCAATTCCAGTAACCATGCTGATTATATCCTGCTCAACATCCGATAGGGTAATGAGAAATTCATTTCGATCTTTCTTGATCCATTTGGCGGCATTAGCTTTTTTCGTGTAGTTTGCAAATTCTTCTAAAGAATGGATTTTATGCCGGAGGGGAAAAACAACAAGATTTACAGGAGCTTTTTTCATACTTGCCAATGCACTATCGTTTTTAGCCCTTTCGGCAATAACAATCACTGTGTCTACATAAGCACCGAACACATCATAGGGCATGGATGCAAACCCTACTGGTTTGAATCGAAGTGAGAAAAATTCTCGGAAGGGTTTCATTGATGGAGCTGATACCCAAGCGGACTGGACGATCATTCCGAAAAGACCAGTTTCATTTAGTATAGAAGATGCCTTTTCCATAAAAAGCACAAAACTATCATCTGTTAACTGACAAGTTTCAAAATGACTGCGGTAATAAAGTTGTTGCCCTTCATCTGCAAAGGCCCCATACGGCGGATTGCCAATAACCGCATCAAATCCCCCCTTGCCCCCCTTTCCCAAAGTGGGGTCGAGGGGATTTATAATCTCCGGGAACTCCGACTGCCAGTCAAATACATTAATGCGGTACATCTCTTCTTCGTCGAGGATAGACATTTGCTGGCCCTTGTAAAAGTCAGGGCCAATGAGGGAGTTGCCGCATTTGA
>JAFDHR010000074.1 GCA_019308645.1 Deltaproteobacteria bacterium | reverse complement strand
AACATTTGTCAAGAAAGTCGCACCAGGGCAGGCTGGCCTATAATTTTAATAGGTTTATAAGAGCACATGGCGCCTTATAGGGTTAATAGTTTGATTTAAGCACGTCGCGCCAGGCGGGCTTTAATCGCTTTAGTCGTCATTGTTCGTATAGGAATCAAAGTTATAGCCTGCCTTTTTATAATTTTCTAAGGCCCTCTCTTTAAGAAGACTGTCTTTTGTTTTATGCGAGTATTTATCAGCTAACTCTGCGGCATGACTATACAGGCCAGCATGTTCGTACTCAGTTATCTTTTTTTCTGTACTGCTATGTTCTGGTGATGGATCAATAACTGCAGCATGACACCATGAAATAATCTTTTTAACTCTTTTGCCACAATTTGGACAATGAGAAAGGGGTTTTTCATAAACACTCTGGATATACTCAAATACTTCTCTACACATTGTGCACCCTTCTTCAGGAATCTCCGCTTGGTATTCGTAAATAGGCATGGAATCGACACCTTTTATACTATAATGATTCAGTATCTAAAAATTTCTATAATTCATTGAAATTAAAAATTGTTTAGGGCAACATATTTATCCTATTTGTATTAGCTCCAATCTTCCGAAGTTTTTTACCACAAAAGGCCACAATAGTCTACTTTCTATAAAAATAACTTATGGTAACTCAAAATACATGACATTAACAATCACATTAAATCAGGATTGACATTTTTAGTTTACAGATTTATATATAAAAACCTTTTTTATTTACCCATTTAAGTGAAAGGTTTTTATTGACTTTGATTTATGGTTACGGTAATTTAAAATTATTCTGAAATATTGGAGGGTTAGAATGTATGCGGTCATCCAAACAGGCGGCAAACAATATAAGGTAAAGCCAGGCGAAGAACTAAGGGTTGAAAAAATGGATGGTAATGTGGGAGATGAGGTCTATTTTGATGATGTGCTGCTTGTCTCTAAAGAGGATAAGGTAACTGTTGGGAGTCCTGTTTTGGAAAATGCCAGGGTGGCAGCCAAGATTACCAGGCATGGCAGAGGACCAAAGATAGTAGTATTTAAATATAAAAGAAGGAAGGGATACAGGAAGAAACAAGGCCACAGGCAAGATTTCACAGGAGTAAAAATAACTGAGATTGAGGCTTAGATTTTCTTGATAGTTACTCGTTTCTGGTTAAAAAATGGCTAACGAGAAATGAGAAAAGGAGATAATAATGGCACATAAAAAAGCAGGCGGTAGCTCCAGGAATGGCAGAGATAGTGCGGGAAAGAGACTGGGTGTAAAAAAATTTGGAAGCCAGCTTGTGAAAGCCGGCTCAATCCTCGTGAGGCAAAGGGGAACGAGCATCCATCCGGGAAATAATGTCGGCCTTGGAAGAGACTACACGCTTTTTGCAAAGATCGATGGAATAGTTACCTTTGAACGATTGGGTAAATCCAGAAAACAAGTAAGTGTTTATACCCCTTAAAAATTAGTCAGTAGTCCGTTGTTTGTTGTCTTATGCAACGGACTACAAACAATGGCATACAAATATATGGGATTTATTGACGAGGCCGAGATCACCGTAAAATCAGGTGATGGGGGAGCTGGTTATGTAAGTTTTCGGAAAGAGAGATTTGTATCAAAAGGGGGGCCTGATGGTGGGGATGGAGGAAAAGGTGGAAATGTTCTGATCCAGGCCACAAAAAGACTCTATTCCTTATATGATTTTAGCTCCAGGCGTTATTTTAAGGCCCAAAATGGCAAGCCTGGGAGAGGTAAAAACAGGTCAGGGACAAAAGGCAGGAGTATCGAAATCCTGGCCCCTATAGGAACTATAGTAAAAGACGAGGAAACAGGAGAACTGCTCGCAGACTTAGTTCATGATAACCAACAGATAATATTAGTGAAGGGCGGAGATGGTGGCAAAGGGAATAAACACTTTACTACCTCAACAAACAGAGCTCCCAGATTTGCTCAAGAGGGTCAACAGGGAAAAGAAAAAAGACTTAAACTGGAACTCAAACTTATCGCTGATATAGGTATTATAGGTTTACCCAATGCTGGTAAATCTACCCTTTTATCCCGTCTTTCCAATGCACATCCTCAGATAGCTGACTATCCATTTACAACCCTTGCCCCTAATTTAGGGGTCCTTACCTTTGATGACGAACAATCCATTACTATTGCTGATATCCCGGGCTTGGTAGAAGGTGCCAGTAATGGCAGAGGTTTAGGTCATAGATTTTTACAGCATATTGAGCGAACCGGGTTTCTTTTGCATATGCTGGATATATATCAACCAAGTTCTGGAGATATTCTAAAAGATTTTTTTATAGTACAAAAGGAATTAAAACTATCCCATCCATCCCTGATGAAAAAAAATCAGGTGATTGTACTAAACAAGATTGACCTAAAACCAATCAACGGTAAAGGTATGAAAAAAATTTGTCATTCCTTTAATGATTTAGGCTACAAGTGCCTGGCAATCTCTGCCCTTGCTGGAGAAGGATTGGAGGAACTCAAACAATTACTAAAGGATAAAGCTCTTTTATTTGAAAGAAACTCGAAACTGGAAATTTGAAACTAGATAAGAATGCATTCTACCTCCTTATTCAATGAGTAACGAATGAAGAGAAATCCTTTCATGATTCGCTCTGACCGGAGGGCATGAAGGTTCGTAAAAAAGTGCCTAAATTTAAACACAACAAGCCCAACAGACACGGCAAACACAAAGAACACAATTTATGAAATATCCAAGGAAAGATATACTGCAACCTGTCAAGAGAGTAGTTGTAAAAATTGGAAGCGGTGTGCTGACAACAAAAGAGGGACTAAACCTGAATTTGATAAATGCTTTGAGTGAAGACATCTGTTACCTTATGGAAAAAAGAGGGCTCGAGATTATCCTTGTATCTTCAGGTGCCATTGCCTCCGGTCTAAAAAAAGTAGGGCTTTCTCAAAGACCACAATCCATTTCCCAACAGCAAGCGCTTGCAGCAGTTGGTCAAAGCTCCTTGATGCTTGCGTATGAAGAGGTTTTCAGAAATCACGGCCATAAAGTGGCTCAAATATTAGTTACCAGAGACGACCTCACTAACAGGAAGAGATACCTCAATACTCGAAATACCCTTTTTACCCTTCTTAATTGGAATGTTATCCCAATCATCAACGAAAATGATACCGTTGTAGTAGATGAGATAAAATTCGGTGATAACGATAATCTTAGTGCCATGATAGCCAATCTTACAAGTGCTCACCTCGTTATCAACTTAACCACTATTGATGGGCTTTTTGATGATGATCCGAGGCTGAATAGCAATGCACACCTCATTTCTTTGGTCGAAAAGGTAACGAGCAAGATAGAAAAAAAAGCAAGCTCCATCCCAGGTGCCTTAGGAAAAGGTGGCATGGGAAGCAAGGTAAAAGCAGCCAGGGACGTAGCCATATGTGGGATTCCGACTATTATTAGCAATGGCTTAAAAAAGAACATAATGAGGAAAATCTTTCAAGGGGAGGATGAAGGAACTCTCTTTCTACCTCAACCTACCCCGATGCAGAGTCGTAAGCACTGGATTGCCTTTACAAAATCTCCAAAAGGAAGGATAATGATAGATAGGGGCGCAGAAGATGCCTTGATAAAGAATGGGAAAAGCTTACTCCCTTCAGGAATACTTGCTGTTTATGGGAAATTTAACCTTGGCAATTCCGTAATGATAATCAATAGAAGTGAAAAAAGCCTTGCAGTTGGCCTTGTCAATTATCATTCAACAGATGTGGAAAAGATTATGGGACAAAAAAGTTCTAAGATAGAAAAGATCTTAGGGTATAAACATTATGATGAAGTGGTTCATAAAGATAATCTTGTGTTAATGAATAATCTTTAATTGCTCAAAATCCTGTGGAAATTTATTGCTTCTTTAGGGCATGGGTGTCTTTTTTTGCTTATGCCCCTGGCCCAGACCTGGCTAGTACTGCACCAGTAGTTAGAATGTGTCTGAAAAATAATAAAACGATAATACAATATTCCATAAAGTTCGCGCCTCCCGATCCCGTCCCGGTCTCGGGACGGGGAGGGCAGGCCTTAAATATAACTTAAGCTTAGTTGTCCTTTAAAAATTGGGTAATATAGACGGAGCATATAATTCTAAGGCCAAGTTGCCCTTCGGCCTTGAGCGACTCGACATGAGCTCGCCGACATGTCTCAGAGCCGAGAGGCTATTACCCAATTTTAAAAAGACATGGTCCCGTTTAGCGGGATTAGAAGGGCATAACAAAAAAAGATACCCATGCCCTTCCCTAAATCATTGAGCAGATACAATAATCTTTAGAAAATATGCACGGTATGGACCTTAATAAAGCAATACAGGCTATGGCAAAAGACGCCAAGGAATCTGCCAGGTTTTTAAGGGTTGTTAGAAGAGCAGAAAAGGATGCTGCCTTAGCATTTATGGCAGAGCGAATTCTCTCTAAAAAAGAGGAAATAATTAAGATAAATGCCAAGGATATTACATTAGCCAGGGAAAAGGGTTTAAATCCAGCAATGATAGATAGATTAACCCTCGATGGAAAAACAATTATCTCAATGATTGATGGATTACAGGCGGTTGCCGCCCTCCCTGATCCAGTTGGTGAGGTAACAGGTATGTGGAAAAGGCCAAATGGATTACAGGTCGGCCAGATCAGGATCCCGCTGGGAGTAATAGGCTTTATTTATGAATCCAGGCCTAATGTAACGGTTGATGCAGCTGCCCTGTGCCTCAAATCGGGGAATGCAGTGTTACTAAAAGGGGGATCTGAGGCTATACACTCTAATTTAATCCTGAACGAAATTATATCGGAGGCATTGAAAAAAGCCAATCTGCCAGAAAAATCGATTCAGGTAATCCCTTTTAAAGAACATGAGGCAGTTGGTATTCTTTTGAGTATGGACGAGTATGTGGATATAATTATTCCCAGGGGTGGTGAAGGTCTTATTTCCTTTGTAGCTGAAAACTCTAAAATCCCAGTATTAAAGCACTTTAAAGGTGTCTGCCATGTCTACGTAGATGAATTTGCTGACTTAGAGATGGCTCGAAAGATATGTTTTAACGCCAAGGTACAACGACCTGGTGTCTGCAATGCGATGGAAACGATGCTGGTACATAAAAATGTAGCCTCCTCTTTTTTGCCAGGCATGATAGAAGATTTTACCAGGGCAGGTGTTGAAATAAGGGCGTGTGAGAATACACTCAGGCTAATCCCTAATCTTATCTTGGCAAAGGATAGTGATTGGCCAGCCGAGTACTTAGACCTTATCCTGGCCGTCAAGATTGTGGAGGATATGAATGAAGCAATAGATCATATTGAAAGATACGGCTCTAACCATACTGAGACAATTGTTACGAATGACTATGGGAAATCTCAAGCATTTCTGGAAAAGGTAGATGCCTCGGTTGTACTGATAAATGCCTCTACTCGATTTAATGATGGCTTTGAGCTTGGTCTCGGTGCAGAGATCGGGATCAACACATCTAAATTCCATGCCTATGGACCAATGGGTCTCAAGGAGTTGACTACCACAAAATTCATAGTATATGGATCTGGACAGGTAAGAACGTGAAATTAGGTATCCTGGGAGGGACCTTTAATCCCATTCATTCAGGTCACCTTAGGGTGGCAGAGGAGATAGGTGAAGGGTTAGGATTAAACAAGGTCTATATAATACCATCTGGTATGCCGCCACATAAGGAACAATACCCCCTCGCTGATTTCCCTCATCGTCTTGAGATGGCAAGACTGGCAAGTAAAATTTCCCCTATGCTTGAGGTGTGGGATATTGAGGGGAAAAGGCCTGGTTTTTCCTATTCCATAGAAACACTAAAATTATTCCACTCCTATTTTGGATCTAAGCTTAAACTATTTTTTATAATCGGAACGGATGCCTTCATAGAGATAAAGACCTGGAAAGAATATCAAAATCTCTTTAATTTTACCTCTTTTATTGTTATTAATAGGCCAGGTCATAATAAAGAAAAGTTTTCTGAGTTTCTTGACTCTCTTAATGTTGAATTTATATGGGACCAGGAAAGAAAATGCTTTTGCCATCCATCGGGAAATTTGTTGCTTAAAAAAGATACAACATTGATGGATATATCAGCGACTCGAATCAGGGAAATGGTAGCCAAAAAGAAATCTATTCGCTTTCTTGTACCTGAAGTAGTACGAGAATATATAGAAAAGGCAGGTTTGTACCTAAATTAATGAATCCTCTCGATAAGGCCCTTCTATGTGTTAACATCATCCTTGAAAGGAAGGCAGTTGACCCTGTCCTTTTTAAGGTTGCAAAGTTGACCTCCATAACCGACTATTTCCTTCTTGCCAGCGGCAAATCCAGCAGGCAGGTCCAGGCCATTGCCCAGCATCTACAGAGAAGAATGAAACAAGAAGGCTTCACCGCTTTTGGCATAGAGGGTGAAAAGGATGGCCACTGGATCTTATTAGACTATAGTGATGTTGTGATTCATCTATTTTACCAGCCAATAAGAGAATTCTATGACCTTGAAGGGTTATGGTTTGAAGCCCCAAGGATAGAGATAGATAAAAGTGCTGTGAAAAATGAAAATTAAAAAGCTCTTTATTCTCTTTATAGCCCTATTAGTAATTCACGCCTCTTTGGCAGACTCACTTGCCTCATTTTTATCACCAGAAAAGGAAACTGAGCTTGGTGATAGATTTCTTAAAAGAATTAAATCCCGGTATGAATTTGCCGACTACCCTTACATTGTTCAGTATATAAATAACCTTGGTAACTTCATTGGCCGTCAAATAGAAGTGCCTTATTTCCCACTTCATTTTTATGTGATAAAAGACACCTCGATTAATGCATTCGCAGCCCCTGCCGGTCATGTATTTTTCTTTTCAGGACTGATTAGAATAATGGACAATGTAGATGAGCTGGCCTCTGTACTCGCACATGAGCTTGGCCATGTAAGCGCCAGGCATCTGGCTTTGAGGATAGAAAGATCCAAGAAGATTGGAATGGCCACAATGGCTGCCATCTTAGCAGGAGTTCTTATTGGTGGTGAGGCAACAGGTGCCCTTATGGTAGGATCAATCGCTGCCGGAGCTCAGGCTGAACTCGGCTACTCTCGGGAGGATGAAAGGCAAGCTGATCAATTAGGATTCAAATACACTCATATGTCAGGTTTTAACACGCAAGGAATGGTAACCACATTAAAGAAAATTCAAAGGGAAAATTGGTACGGCGGTCAGAATATCCCGCCTTACCTTCTTACCCATCCTGGTGCGTCGGAGAGAATGGCCAATATAGAAACAATGGCACGAGAATATACAAAAATACCTGATTCTGATACAACAAAAAAACTACGATCCCGTTTTCCGATCTTTCATACTATGGTTGAAGCCCTATGTGATGACAAGGAAAATGCAGCAAGAGAGTTTAAAAAAAGGCTACGTGTTGATCCTGAATCTATTTTGGCTCATTATGGTCTTGGTCTTGCCCTTGAAAGAGATGGTAAGATACATGAGGCCCTCAATCATTTCAAAATAGCTTTAGAAAAAAATGGAAATTCTATCCCCATTATGTTTTCTATGGCTAAGGCCTATCTGACAATCGGCCAATACGAAAAATCTGCATCTATTTTGCAAAAGGCCCTTCAGCTGTCCCCTAAAGATAAAGATATTTTATATCTTCTGGCTCTGTCCTTTCAAGATCTTGAACGATATGTTCAGGCATCAAGGATCTATGAAAGGCTGACCTTCCTTCCGCCAGTCAAAGACATGGTCTATTATAATCTTGGCCTGGTCTATGGACGGCAAGGTAAGTTAGCTCTGGCTCATTATCATTTAGGCATCTATTCCAACAAACTGAGAAAGAAAGAAGATGCCCTTTTCCATTTTAAAAAGGCAAAAGAGCTGGCAGAAAGCAAGCCAGCTCTAAAAGAAAAAATCAATAACGCCTTGAATGGGCTTCATAATCATTAATTGTCATTCATTATTAAGAAAAGGGTAGCCAATAAAAAATAACGAGAATATTGACAACATGGTACATATATCGTAATTGATACGCTATCGCGTTAAAGATCTAAATATATAACCTAAAGGAGGATAAAGAGATATGGCATTAATGACACCAGAGCAGTTTGAAGAAAGTTTAAAGAGTGTTAAACCAAGGGTCTTTATGAATGGGAAAAGGGTTGAAAATATCCTTACTAATAGGAACACAAGAACAGTTGTCGAGGCCAACAAGGCAAGCTACGAATGGGCCCTTGATCCAAAATACAAGGATATTATGACGTGTCATTCACCTCTCATAAACGATACAGTTAATAGATACACACATGTGAGTACAAGCACTGATGAACTTATAGCAAAGGCCAACGCAGGCACCTTCACCGCTGAAATGCTTGGGACATGCATTTACCGCTGCGTAGGGTATGACTCCTTTCACTCCCTTTATGCCAATACCTGGGAGATGGATAAAGAACTGGGCACTGAGTATCATCCCAGGTTTCTCGAATATCTCAAGATGGTACAAAAGAATGATCTCTCTGTTGCCGGTGCATTAACCGAGGCAAGGGGAAGCAGAAAGGAAAAAATACCTGACTGGCCAGATCCATATCTCTCTTTAAAGATTGTTGATAAAAATAAAGATGGGATAGTGGTGAAGGGGGCAAAGATAAACATTAGCGGGGCATTCGGAAGCCATTATATAAATGTCCTACCCCAGGCAGCTCATTATAAAGGGGAAGAAGACTACGCAGTAGCATTTGCCACACCAGTCGACGCTGAAGGCATCACCTATATATGCCAATACACTCCCTATTCTGCTGAAAGAGACCAGGTAGATGATATGGAAGAGCTTGGCAATCCCCTTTACGGGCAACGGGAAACCTCTATGGTCGTATTTGACAATGTGTTTGTTCCATGGGAGAGGGTATTTCATTGTGGAGAGTATCAATATTCCGTTAAGTTTGTCACCAGATTTGCCAAGACCCACCGCATGACCTGTGGAGGAACATGCAAGGTGGGATTTATGAACCAAATAATCGGGGC
>JAFDHR010000073.1 GCA_019308645.1 Deltaproteobacteria bacterium | reverse complement strand
GGACAAACGGATTTCACAACCTCACTGGCAAAATTTAAGGAAGCTGGCGTAGATTGTATTTATACTATTGTAGGCCCCGGCGATTATGCCCTCCTTTCCAAGCAAGCGCATGAGGTGGGTATGGACGTAAAATTTTTCAACCCTGGAACTGCAACGAATCTGGATGATTTCATAAAAATTGCCGGCTACGAGAACGCTCAAGGAATGTCCTTCAACTGGCCAGCACCCTGGGCAATGGACAAAACAAAAGTAGATCCAGAATTAGTAAAGATGGCTTTAAGGATTAAAGATCGCTATCAAGAAAAATACAAAAAACCCATGACCTATATAGGTGGTTTTGACTGGGGAATAAACCACCTAAGGGTACTTTTGGACTTCTACAAGCAGGCAGGAACAATAGATCCGGACAAGGTAATGGAAAAAGTTCGCGGAGGGACTGTAACGGATTTCGCCGGGACATGGACCATGGGAGGTGAGAAGACCTGGGGATCTCCAGTTATAAAGCCAACCGGGTGCCTCGTCGGGAAGATCAAGGGAAATGAAGTGGTCTACGGAGCGCAGTATCATATGCCGACGATACCGTGAGGTCGTCTTAGAAAGCAACACCCCACCTTTACCGTTGTCGTAGTTGGTGAGGGTGGGTTGTTTGATTAATCTTATTGAGAACTATTTAGATTCATTGCGAGTTGCCTTACCCTTCTGTAGATAGTGCTTTCGCTTCTTATCAAAGCATTGCCAGAGCGGGCCGACAACTAGTGATGAGAATGGCTTACATGCGTAAAGAAACCGAGCAATTTTCTTTTTTGATGGTAGTCATAGTGATAGCACAACTACACATGGAAGCTGCCTTTGAGTGAAAGATCCGCTTGCTTCCTGTTATATAACTTGAACTTAAAGACGCGTAGTTCCTAATCTAATTAGCTGCGTTGAAGGGGTGAAGATGCCGCCGGCCTCTGTATGGGTCAATGCTTTAGTAATTTCCTCGATGATCGTCATGATGGCGTCCGGGCTTGTCCTTTTGTACAGTATTATGGGAATCCTGAACTGGTCTCATGGCCAGTTGTATATGCTTGGCGCTTTCGCTATCTATTATTTATATGTAAGCTTGGGCCTCAATTACTTTATTGCACTTCCGATCGCAGCTATTGCTGTTGCGGTTGTTGGCATGCTAATTGAGAGATGTCTTCTACGGCCTGTTGCCGACGAAGGGTTCATGCCTGCGAGCGTGATATCTTTAGGGTTGATTTTTGCCTTGGAGGGCCTTGTTACCATATCATGTGGGTATGAACTAAAATCCGTTCCGAGCGTAATGGAAGGGATTATTCACGTTGGCCCCGTCTATTTCAGTATAGAAAAATCGGTTCTGATCGGCATGGCTGCAGCGATCATGCTCTCCCTTTATGTTTTGATCAACAGAACAAGGCTTGGCCTTGCAATTCGGGCTGCAGCTCAGGAACCGACTGTTGCAGGTCTATACGGAGTTCACAGTGCGCGATTGTTTACAATAGTTATGGGCATTGGTTGCGCCCTTGCCGGACTTGCCGGAGGAATGATAGCGCCTGCATATTTTGTTGATCCCTATATCGGCGCTAAGCCCCTTATTACAGCACTCTTATCAATCGTTTTAGGTGGTCTGGGAAGTCTTAAAGGCGCTGTCGTTGGGGGACTGATTTTCGGTCTTATCACATCCGTTGGTGCTTACTATGTCGGGCCATGGCACGAATTGATCTCCTTCCTTGCTGTAATCATAATCATTCTTTTCAGGCCTCAAGGCATTTTTGGCATGTCAGAGGCACGCGTGTAGGCAAACAAAAATGGGTTTTGAAAACATAAAACCAACTGTGCCTCTCCTATCAGGAATTGCCCTTTCTCTTTGCTTTCCCCTGGTGTTCAAAGACCCCTACATTCTTTCCCTCATCATTCCCGGGCTTATTTGGTCTGTCTCGTGCATGGGATGGAATGTAATTGTGAGGACAGGCCAATTTAGCATGGGTCAAGCGGCATTTATGGCGATCGGAGGATATGTCTCTGCACTTCTATGCATTTGCTTGAATATCTCAGTTTGGATCGCCATGCTCGTTGGAGGCTTGGTTTCTGCGTTTATAGCTTTTTTGGTTGGGGTCGTAGTTTTGAGATTGGGGGGTATCTACTTTGCCATAGTGACCCTCGCTTTTGGGGAAGTTATACGTGTGATTGCTATAAATCTCACAGAGATAACGAAGGGCTCTTACGGGTTAATTCCTCCGGCGCCGACTATCAGTTTGGGGAGTTTCACTATTAATTTTGCAGTCAGTAAAGTTCCATATTACTATCTGGCCTTACTCATCGTGATCATATCGGGCCTGGTTTTCTGGCGCGTAGACCAAAGCCGCTTGGGGAGGATTTATCGAAGCATTGCATCGAATAGCACGCTGTCTGAGCATTTGGGTATGCACCTCATGAAATACCGCGTCATGGCGTTCACAATTGCAGGTTTTTTTACAGGGGTGGCCGGTGCCCTGTATGGTCATTATCTGTTTTTCGTTGGCCCAACGCTCTTCGCCTTATCGGAATCAATTATGATCCTGATTATGTGTACTGTGGGCGGTATAAGTTCAGCAGTCGCCGGACCGATACTGGGCGCATTGGTATTATCCGCCAGCGGTGACTATTTGTCGACACTGCTCAGAGGCGCCAAACCTCTAGTCTTTGGAGCCCTTGTCGTTACGATAGTCTTCTTTTATCCCGGTGGCGTAGTGGAAGCGATGCGTTCTGTTTGGAGAAAATTGATAAGTCATCGTACGAACGAAAGTATGAAACCATAAGCCTATAGATGGAGGATAATTGTGGCACTGCTGAAGCTGCAAAATATCTCCAAGCTTTTTGGAAAGCTTGCGGCACTGACAGACATTAACTTGGAAATCGGGGATGGAGAATTGGTGGGGCTGGTAGGGCCAAATGGCTCTGGTAAAACCACATTATTCAATGTCATAAGCGGATTTTATTGTCCTTCCAGTGGAGATGTTTTCTATGAAGGCAGAAGAATTACGGGCCTCAGGCCTGACACGATTTCCTCAATGGGATTAGTTCGCTCTTTTCAGTCGAACATATTATATGACGACGCTACTGTTATAGAGAATGTTATTAGAGGATCTTACCTTTGTGCCACGACAAATTCCTGGCAGACCTTCTTTTCTACGAAAGCATATCGAAAAGAAGAAAAGGAGATTCTGTGGAATGCTGAGCGCCTTCTTGAGTATTGGGGTCTTACGAGTGTCCGGAACACACGGGCAGACGCGCTACCTCACGGATTCCAACGGCGTTTGGGGATGGCTATGGCATTTTCGGCAGCACCCAAATTACTTCTCCTTGATGAACCGGTTGCAGGCATGAATGAACGAGAAATAGCCCTTGTAATGGGACGCGTTAAAGAACTCGTAAATGATGGGTTGGCCATTTTGCTGGTCGAGCATCACGTTAAAACAGTTGTAGATTTTTGCCAGAGACTTGTAGTACTGGATTATGGACAGAAAATTGCAGATGGTAGACCCGAAAACGTGACATCAAATAAGCATGTCATAGATGCCTATCTTGGGAATAATGAGGTATCCAAATAGTGCTTCTCGAACTAAGAATGGTGAGCGTATTTTACGGAACGGTAACAGCTGTAAAGGGAATCGACCTGATGGTGGAAAATGGTGAATTTGTGGCTATTATTGGCGCGAACGGTGCGGGGAAAACATCAACATTGAATGCCATAAGTGGCCTGGTAGACCGAAGGGGCGAGATATATTTCAAAGGGCAAAGCATAGGGAACCTCATAGCTCCGGAGATAGCCGCCAAAGGTGTTATACAGGTTCCCGAAGGGGGAAAATTATTCCCGTTATTGTCAGTTATGGATAACTTAAGAATGGGTGCGTATCTTCAAAGAGATAAGCCAAAAATAATGAATGACATGGAGAGAGTTTTTCAGCTGTTTCCGATTTTGAAAGACAGAAAAAATCAGAGAGCGGATACTCTGAGTGGAGGAGAGCGGCAAATGTTGGCCACAGCCCGGGCTCTAATGGCAGCACCGAAGTTACTATTAATGGATGAACCAACTCTTGGATTGAGTCCGCTTCTTTGCCAGAAGTTGAAAGGCAAACTTAAAGAAATAAACAGAGGAGGTATTCCTATTTTGTTGGTTGAGCAGAACGCACAGATGGGACTGGAGCTTAGCAACAGAACATATGTTTTCGAAAAGGGGGAGGTTGTACTGCAAGGAAATAGTATGGAGCTTGTTACCAGAGAAGAAATTCGAAAAGCATATCTCGGCGGATAATAGCTCAGGCTTCGTCTTTGGCACATATCTTGTTGATAACAGGTGGTGGAAAAATCTGAATAGATAGAAGACAGAGCGAGAGTATGGATTGAGCGCTCAAGAGTCTTAACACTTAACCCATTCAGTGTGATTCTAATCGTGTAAAAGGTTTATGTCGCAAGTGAGATCTGACAAATATAATTCTGAAACTGAATATTTGTACGGGAGAGTTCCGATGATTTCAATTGGAGTGGATAATTTCCAAAAAGAGGTTCTTGAAGAAAGCAGCCCCGTACTCGTGTTATGCATGCGGCGGGACTCTGAATTTCAGGAGCAGATAGAAGTCATTTCAAGTACATGCAATTCTTATGGTGAAAATCTAAAAATATGTATAATTGAAGAAGAATGTATTGAAACATTCAAGGAGAATTTTGGCGTCGAAGGAACTCCCACATTTCTGATATTCACCGGTGGCCTCGAAAAAGGCCGAATGCTGGGACAAGCAGAAAAACGGAGACTTGAAGATTTTCTATCACGAACTCTGCCAATTGATCAAGGTGTGAAGTAAATCGTCGAGGGTGTAATGTCTCCTCATACCAAGCAAGCACTTGATTCCTTTCTGTTTGCGCAATCTCTTTTTTGGCCTGAAAATAATCGGACAAGAGAAAAATAATGGACTTTAAATTATCAGAAGAACAACAAATGCTCCACGATATGGTTAGAAAAATCAGTGAAAATGAATTCGGCCCGAGGGCCGCAGAAATTGATCAAAAGGAAGAATTCCCCTGGGAAAACAAAAAAATACTTGAAGAAAACGGCCTTCTTGGGATTCAGATTCCTGAAGAATATGGTGGGGCAGGGGCAGGCATGGTCAGCCTCGCCATCGTGGTTGAGGAGGTAGCACGTGTGTGTGCTTCTACATCGGCCATTCTCACTACTCAGGCACTGGCCACAGATCCCCTTCTCATAGGAGGAAGTCATGATCAAAAAATAAGATGGTTGAGGCCCATGGCTGAGGGTTCAGCGCTGGGCGCCTGCGCCATTACAGAGTCGGGGGCCGGCTCAGATGTAACAGGTATTAAAACGGTGGCTACATCGAAAAAAAGCGGGTACGTCATTAATGGGACAAAAATATTTATCACAAACGGTGGTGTGTCAGACATTATTACTGTCGTGGCTTATACGGATAAGACCAAGGCAAACAAAGGTATGAGCATGCTTGTGGTTACGAAAGATACCCCGGGCTTTTCTGTGGGCAAAGACGAGAAAAAATTAGGCATTCGTGGTTCTGATACAAGGGAACTCATTTTTGAAGACTGTTTTGTCCCCGAAGAAAATGTTATTGGGAAGCCGGGTGATGGCTTCAGAATCCTTATGAAGACCTTTAATTACACCCGGCCTGCCGTGGCATCTCAAGCACTCGGTATTGCTCAGGGCGCCATGGATGCGGCTGTAAACTACTGTAAGGATAGAATACAGTTTGGAAAACCGATTTCAGAATTTCAGGGTATCCAGTGGATGATTGCAGAAATGGCCCTGAACATTGAATTGTCCCGGACTATGATCTACCGGACCTGTGCAACTATCGATAATGAGCCGGATTCGAAGAATATCCCGAGATTGGCTTCCATGGCCAAGTGGTTTGCATCGGACATGGCAATGCAGGTCACGACCGATGCGGTCCAGCTTTTTGGCGGATACGGCTACTCCAGAGAATACCCGGTTGAACGGATGATGCGGGATGCGAAAATCACTCAGATTTATGAGGGTACAAATCAGGTGCAGCGTATTATCATCGCGAACCAAATATTAAGGTAGGAAAAGGAAACAGAAATGTATAAAGACATCGTTATAGTGAGTGCCGTTAGGACACCCTTTGGACGTTACTGTGGGTCCTTGAAGGAGTATGATTATTTTGATCTTGGGGCATTGCCCATGAAAGAGGTCCTGGAAAGGGTCCATGTGGCCGGAGACCAGGTGGATGAAGTCTATTGGGGGGTAGGCGATACCTCTGTGTGTAAGGATGTTTATACCTCAGTGGCCGCACGGCAGACCCTTCTCAAGGCCGGACTTCCACCGGAGACCCCTTCGGTTTCCTTAGACAAGGCCTGCGTGTCGGCCATGTCAGCGGTCCATTACGGGTGCCGCGCCATGGTTGCCGGAGAGATCGCGTGTGCAATCGGAGGCGGGGCCACATCTTTTAGTCAAGAACCGCTGATTGTCAGGGGGCTTCGGTGGAAAGGGTTTCGGATAGGAGATGTGAAGATGGAAGACCCTCTCTTTGCCCTGGGGTATAAGGACTTTAATCCGGTCTCCGTAGATACGGATAATGTAGCGATAGAGTATGGGATTTCCCGTGAAGAGCAGGACGAATGGGCCTTAAGGAGCCATCAGAATTATGGTCGGGCATGGGAAGCGGGCAAGTTCAAGGACGAGATGATGACCTTGGAGATCCCCCAAAAAAAGGGGGGGGCTATTATCCTCGACATTGACGAACAGTACCGGAAAGGTACGACCATGGAAAAACTTGGCAGGCTTCCCGGCATCTATGGATGCAAGGATGTGACGGCGGGGAATGCCCCTGGACTGAATGACGGCGCCACGGCAATTTTGTTTATGACAAGATCCAAAGCCGATCAACTGGGCCTGGAGCCCTTGGCCGAAATTGTTTCCATGTCCTCAATCGCCATCAACCCAAACCGCATGCCGGAAGGACCTGCCTATGCAGCCATGAAAGCGCTTGACCGAGCGGACCTGGGTCTTGATGACATCCATTTTGTTGAAATAAACGAGGCCTTTGCCGCGGTGCCTCTGGTGAGTACCCTTCTGATGACGGACGAGGACAAAGAAAAAACAAAAATGTTGCGTGAAAAAACCAACATTAATGGGAGCGCCATTGCCGTCGGCCACCCAAATACGGCCAGCGGGGCCCGCCTTATTATGAACTTGATGTACGAATTGCATCGGAAGGGGGGAGGATACGCCTTGGGAGCGATTTGCGGTGGGTTAGCTCAGGCAGATGCATGTGTGATCAAAGTATAAGGATCTAAGGGAACAGGAAGAGACCTTGGAACCGTTGTTCCCCGGTACCAACAACATGACGAGAGCAGTACTTTAGCCTGTTTTTAGATACGGATAGGAGAGATAAAAACGTGAAAGGAATAAACAACGTAAGTGTGATAGGCGCGGGAATGATGGGTGCCGAAATTGCACTTTGCTATGCCATGTCAGGTTACGATGTGTTTATGAAAGAGACGAACCTTGAACTGGCTCAAAAAGGGAAAGACCGCCTGGGAGGGGTCTTGGATAAAGCGATAAAAAAGGGAGGATTTCAAGGTGAAGATAAAGCTCCTACGCTTTCTCGCCTCACTCCTACGGATCAATATAATGATTTAAGAGATGTGGACTTGGCAATAGAAGCCGTTTTCGAGGATCTGGAGACAAAAAAGGAGGTTTTTTCACAACTGGACCGTGTGTGCAAACCGGGCTGTATCTTCGCAACGAACACCTCCAGCATCCCCATAACACTGCTGGCAACTTCTGTAAGCAAGGAACGGATCGGCCGGTTTTTGGGAACCCATTTTTTCTCACCCGCCTCTGTGATGAAACTGGTAGAGCTCATACCCGGCCTGGAGACTGAAGAGGAAACTGTAGCGGTTATAATGGATTGCTGCCGCAATATAGGCAAGGCGCCCATCAGGGTCAAAGATGTGACAGGTTTTGCGGTCAACAGGATCCTTCATGCCATGTGGATCGAAGCGAACCGACTGTTGGAAGAGGGCGTAGCTTCACCTGAAGATATCGACACTGCATGTAAGGCGGGGTTAGGGCATCCGATTGGGCCATACGCGCTCATGGATCTAACCAGCAATGATCTGAACCTTCAGGTGCAGCAGATTCTTTACGAGTCGTATGGTGAGCGATTCAGGCCCAGGCCCATTTTGAAGCAAAAAGTCAATGCCAATCATTTAGGGCGAAAAACTGGCCGCGGGTGGTATATTTACTAGGAGACTGTCTATTCCGAGTTTCCTAACTTATGAGTGATGATATCACATAAGTCTTTGATATTTTAATAAAGAATCCACCCCCTGAGGGGGTGGTATTGAGTTTACCCCTAGAAGGGGATAAGCCTGCCTTTGCCCCCTGAGGGGGCAAGGTTGAGTTGTCCCTCATTTATATCAGAACAGGTCTAACTGTTTCGACTCTGCTCTACGCTCTTTATCTTCTTGATATTTAACGTATTTGCGTATCATGTCAGCATCTAAACCAACAGTATCTACGCAATAGCCTTTGGCCCAAAAATGATTACCCCAATAGGGTTTTTTCTTTAGCTTGCGAAATTTATTGAACACACGAATAGCTGTTCTACCTTTTACAATGCCCAAATAATCTGATATCGATATTTTGGGTGGAACCATCACTATTAAATGCACATGATCTATTTGAATATTGAGTTCCACTACCTCACAGCCTTTCTGTTCGCTAAAGGCACGGATACAGTTGGATACTTCAATGGCAATTTCACCTTCAAGTATCCGAAGACGATATTTGGGGACCCAAGCAATATTATATTGGCAATGCCAGACTGTATGTGATAATTTTCTAAATCGGCTCATTTTGTTACTCCTTTCTTGATGTTGTGGGACAACTCAATTCTGGAGTAACACCGAGTCGTTCAAATGGCAAAGCCTTTGAACTCTGACCCCGCCCAGAGGACGGGGTTTTCTAAGATTGAATAAATATAAAAACGAAGGTGTAATAATTGGCCGCTTGTTGGCCGAGTATGCAGATAT
>JAFDHR010000554.1:1690-2186 GCA_019308645.1 Deltaproteobacteria bacterium | reverse complement strand
ACGTGGAAATCATTCGTATATTCCTATTGCTTATGCAATCAGTCCTGCTCATAAACTCAACATACTAAAATAGAAAACTCTCTTGACACCAAAAACTTTGGATGTTAAAAAATATTTACCCTGTTAGAAAAAAATCCTCACCCTTTATAGCTGGGTAAAAAAAGCAATAAGTTTGAAATCTATTTAAATCCCCGCTTAAAGCTTCTAACAGGGCTTACGAAGAAAATCATAAGGTTAAGCATAAATCGGGACGTGGCGCAGTCTGGAAGCGCACCTGAATGGGGTTCAGGGGGTCGCGAGTTCAAATCTCGCCGTCCCGACCAGTAATTTCAATAACTTAGCTGATACCTGTTTTCGGCACATTGAGGGATGTGCCAGTTTTGTGACAGGTGTCGTTTCCGGAGGCGGTCAGTCCATTTAAAAGATTGACCGCTTTCTTTTTATGTTCCTGGCTCAAATGAGCATATCTAATAGTCATTGTTATAGTCTTATGCCC
>JAFDHR010000554.1:0-1667 GCA_019308645.1 Deltaproteobacteria bacterium | reverse complement strand
TATGCCCTAACATCTCCTGTATCTCTTTTATTGTGCCACCTCTCATTACAAAATGGCTTGCAAAGGTATGTCTCAGGTCATGGAATCTAAAGTTTTCAATATTAGCACGTCTTAAAGCTGCTTTAAAGGATGTTTTTATTTCGCTGAATGCCCTTCCCTTCTTATCGCAAAAGACATACTCTGATCGTAATTGAACCCTTTATCTGATACTCTTAAATAGCTCTGCAAGATCATCGTTTATAGGGATCTGCCTATCCTCATTTGTTTTGGTCTTTGTGAGATAAATAAATTCACCCTGCATCTGGTCCCATTTAAGCCCTAACCTCCTGTCTCCTCATACCTGTATTAAGCACGGTCACGATAATATCTTTTGTATAGTCATTAATGCAAGCTTTAAGTAAACGGTTTATCTCGTCTTGATCAAGATACCTGAATCGTTTATTATTTTCCTTTATCAATAGGGTTTTGCCCTTTTCAAAAGGATTGCGCTCTATCATTTCCCATTCAACGCCCTTGGTAAAGATATGATGAAGGCAAGACATTTCTCTATTGACGCTGGCAACTGTTCTTATAGACCCATTTTTCGTCGGTTTTTAGCAGGGGATGGGGGGGAAATATTAATAAAGGAAAAGCCTATTAATAGAGATATGAATAAAACTCTTTTTTGGATAGCCCTGATTGTTTAATCATTTTTCCAAGAAGCCTGGGACCATATTTTTCTTTTTTACTTTTAAGGTGATCAACCGTGACTATCTTTCGCTGACCTTTGATATACCCTTCCCATTGAGTATGGCTAGTTCCTTTTCGTTTTTTTGGTATAAATTTTAGGATCTTTAGGACAGTTTCAAACTGCTCTCTGTCAAAGGGAGGGTATTTCTGTCCCATTATCAACTCTGGGCAAGATGAAAAGGGATAAGCTCTTTAAAGATAATATTATTAGGAAATTGCTTAATTAATCTATTTAATTTTATGAGATAGTAAATTAACCAATCATATATTGGCGCGCGTCGGGTAAATAGTTGAGGTACTGATTTTTTATCATTTGTATCAAGAACTGTTTCAATATAACTAACAATAGCCTCACCCATTTTGTGTTCTAAAAGCTGGGGAGATTCAGCCTCAATTGCCAGGTTAAAATCAAGGCAAAGACCAAACCAGTTACCTTTTTTTGTTTTATAGCCATAGCACCTTAATACAAATCTGTTTGGTCTTATATTTGCCATGATTAACCTCCACCATTTAAGGTTTATGATGGTTATTCGGTAAATCGATAAGCAGGAGGTAATAACCTATCGACATCCAATAAAAAAAGTCAAGAAAATAATACGAAATATTTAACAATTCCAAATAATTATATAGGCAATAACTATGCCAAATAGGACCTCATACTATCAAAGCCCACATTAATTTTGTGACAAAATGTGACAGTAATTATTTTTATAGCTTATTTTCTTTCTATTGTTTATACTCCCCAAAGGTAAGAAAATCAAATAGTTATGCAATTTCAATATCTTAGTAAAACCCCTAAAATCTGAATGGGGTTCAGGGGGTCGCGAGTTCAAATCTCGCCGTCCCGACCAGTAACGTTAATCAGGTCATAGATTAGGCCGCTTCCAAAAGATGGCTTTTTATATTTTGTCTCCTGTTTCGTGCGACTGCCTCGTAGT
>JAFDHR010000072.1 GCA_019308645.1 Deltaproteobacteria bacterium | reverse complement strand
ACAGCTCTTTACTAACTCAGGTAAAATGGTCACAACCCATGATCCTGTAGAAGAGACAATTGCTCTACTTAAGAGGGGTAAGATTGTAGCTATAAAAGGCCTTGGGGGTTTTCATCTTGCCTGTGATGCGACTAAGGAGGAGGTTGTCGCAAGGCTGAGGGCGAGAAAATATAGAGAGGACAAGCCATTTGCCCTTATGTGCAGGGACTTGGAGGTCGTTAAAGGTCTATGCATTGTAGATGTTATATCAAGCAATCTCCTTAGCAGCAGGGAGAGGCCGATTGTCATTCTTCCGAGGAAAATAGGTGCAAAGATAGCCCCATCCGTTGCTCCTTTTCAGAAGACTCTTGGGGTGATGCTTCCTTATACACCACTTCACTATCTTTTTTTTGGTGAAGGAGTTGATGCCCTTGTTATGACAAGTGGAAATGTGAGCGATGAGCCCATCGTTTTCAAAAATACAGAGGCCTTTTCCCGGCTTCGCAATATTGCAGATTTCTTTTTGGTGCATGATAGAGAAATCCATACACGATGCGATGACTCGGTGATTAAGCCATTAAAGGAAACGGTAACATTTTTACGGAGGGCGCGAGGTTTTGCACCATTTCCCATCAAATTACATAAAGAAGGAAAACATATCCTGGCCTGTGGGGCAGATCTAAAGAACACGTTTTGCCTCACAAAAGGTGATTATGCCTTTATGAGCCAGCATATAGGGGACATGGAGAACTTTGAGACAATGAGCTCCTTTGAACAAGGTATAGAGCTCTTCAAACAACTGTTTCAGATAGAGCCCGAGCTTGTCGTACATGACCTGCATCCTGACTATTTTTCCACCAGGTATGCAATGGGACTTGACATACCCAAAATAGGGATTCAGCATCATTTTGCTCATGCACTAAGCTGCATGGCAGAATATGGGAGCGTTGGGCCTGCGCTTGCAGTAGTGTTGGATGGAACAGGGTATGGAGAAGATGGCACAGTCTGGGGCGGGGAATTTCTGGAGGTGAGTGCTCAAGGATACACACGCTTAGGGCATTTAAAACAAATCCCCCTGCCCGGGGGTGATAAAGCCGTATGGGAACCATGGAGGATGGCAGCAGCCTACCTTGAAAGGATCTATGGAGATTTTAAAGGGCTTCACATACCTTTCGTAAAGGAGCTTGATCTTGAGCGATGGTTGCAAATACAATTGGCTGTGAAGGCTCGGATAAACTCACCCTTGTGCTCCAGTATGGGACGGCTCTTCGATGCAGTGAGCGCTCTTCTGAATGTGAGGCGGTCAGTCAACTACGAAGGCCAGGCAGCAGTGGAACTTGAACAGATGGCGAAGGAGAGAGAGTCAGGCGAGTATCCTTTTGAAATTTTTGAGCAAAGGGGAAGTCTTATCATCGATCCCGATCCCATTATTGAGGCAATTGTAAAGGATATAATACTGAAAAAGAGTCCCTCTATTATTTCTACTCGTTTTCACAATTCCATAGCACGGGTTATATCCCGGATGGCTAAACAGGTAAGAGAGAAAACCGGTTTATCGGATGTATTCCTGAGTGGCGGGGTCTTTCAAAATACATTCCTTCTCGAAAAGGCATGGGATATCCTCAATGAGGATGGTTTCAGGGTTCATATTCATCAAAAGATCCCTCCAAACGACGGATGTATATCCCTTGGACAGGCCTTTTATGCACTTCATCTTCAAGGAGAGGTGACTGATAAAGGCCTTATTACCCCTAAACAAGATTCGTAATATTATTTTTGCGATTACTTACAAGGAGATTACCAATGTGCTTAGGTGTACCTGGTAAGGTTGTATTCATAAAAGAGGATATTGCCGAGGTTGACTTTGGCGGCATTAGAAGGGAAGTAAGTCTTCTGATATGCTCCGGTGTTATGGAAGGGGACTATGTGCTTGTGCATGTTGGTTTTGCCATCCAGAAACTTGAAAAGGAGGAAGCCCTCGAGACATTAGCCCTTTTTGAAGAAATAGAGAGAGGTTACAGTGAATCAGCGGAAGAAGATAGATGAAATTAGGGATGTATCCTCCATCCTCAAAGAGATCGTAAATCTTAGGAATGGACACCTCCGATTTATGGAGGTGTGTGGTACCCATACCGTTTCTATCTTCCGATCGGGCATACGATCACTCCTGCCCAAAGAAATAGAGCTTATATCCGGTCCAGGTTGTCCCGTATGTGTAACGCCTGTAGGAGAGATCGATAGGGCCATTGCCCTGGCACGCCTACCCAACGTAACTCTTGTGACATTTGGCGACCTGATGAGGGTTCCGGGAACCTCCTCATCCCTTAATCAGGAACGGGCGATGGGCAGAGACATCAGGATAATAACCTCCCCTTTGGATCCCCTTGAAATTGCAATGAGAGAGCCTCAAAGGAGGGTGATTTTTTTTGCAGTAGGCTTTGAAACTACTGCTGGTGCCATTGCTGCCGCTGTCAAAGAGGCAAAAAGAAAGGCAATCACTAATTTGTATATACTCTCCTCCCAAAGGCTCATACCACCGGCTATAAAGGTCTTGCTTTCCTCACAAAATGTAAAGATAGACGGCTTTATTCTACCTGGCCATGTAAGCGTGATAATTGGGAAAACTCCCTATTTCTTTATTGCACATGAATTTTCTATTATGGGTGTAATCACTGGCTTTGAAGCCCTCGATATCCTGGAGGGAATATATATGCTCATGCGCCAGAAGACCGAAGGGAGATCAGAGATAGAGATTCAGTACACAAGGGCGGTAAAAGATGAGGGAAATCGCCTGGCCCAAGAGGTCATGGAAGAGGTCTTTGAGCCTTTCGACGCCTACTGGAGGGGTCTTGGCATGATACCGGAAAGCGGCCTTATGTTAAGGGAAGAATTTAGAGAAATGGATGCAGCTTTCGCATTTGACATTCCCTATGAGGAAAAGGCTGATCCTCCGGATTGTCTATGTGGTGAGATCCTACAGGGGATTAAGAAACCCCCGGATTGCCCCTTATTTAATACACGGTGTACCCCTGAAGACCCTGTTGGGCCCTGCATGGTATCGTCAGAGGGAAGTTGTGCTGCTTTTCACAAATATGAGGACTTCGAATGAAAGAAAAAAAGATTCTGCTTGCTCACGGGGCAGGCGGAAAATTAAGTCATGATCTCATCGAGGAACTATTCCTCCCCTTTCTCGAAAATAAAATTCTTACCTCCCTGGATGATAGCGCTGTAATCCCTACCGAGAGATCACGGCTTGCCTTTACTACTGATTCCTACGTGGTGAAGCCCCTCTTTTTCCCGGGAGGTGACATCGGAAGACTTTCAATCTGTGGAACTGTCAATGATCTCGCAATGGTAGGCTCAAGGCCCTTAGGGATTTCAACCTCTTTTATCCTGGAAGAAGGTTTTTCTACAGAAGAGCTTGAGAGGGTTCTTTCATCGATAAAGAAAGTTGCTCGCCAATCAGGGGTAATGGTAGTTGCAGGAGATACAAAGGTTGTGGAGCATGGTGCTGCACAGGGGCTTTTTATTACCACTTCTGGAGTTGGGATTGTTCCTGAAGGGATTGATATAAGCGGCTCCAATGCAATGCCGGGTGATAACATTATCATCAATGGCTCCATTGGAGACCACGAGATAGGCGTGCTCCTCGCGCGTGGAGAGTTTTCATTAAAGGGGGAGATAAAAAGCGACTGTGCTCCCCTTAACGGGCTTGTTCAGAAGATGATCAACGCATGCAAAGAGATCCATGTCTTAAGGGATCCGACCAGGGGAGGGCTTGCCACCGTCCTCTGGGAGATAGCAAATTCCTCGAAAGTGGGGGTTATTGTTGAAGAGGAAAAGATTGTAGTGAGAGAAGAGGTGCGGGGTGTATGTGATCTGCTCGGATTTGATCCTTTCTATCTGGCCAATGAAGGAAAGCTCGTTGCCTTTATACCACAGGAAAAGACTGAAAGTGTCCTTGAGGCTATGAAAGCAGATCCTCTGGGTGAGGAATCAGTAATAATCGGTAAAGTTACAAATGAAAATCCAGGAAAGGTTCTTCTCAAGACCAGGATAGGAGGTCACAGGCTTCTTGAGCCTTTAAGTGGCGAGCAATTTCCCCGAATTTGCTGAGCAAGGGATGTGCATTGCTTCTCTCATACCTACCGCATTTTTTTAAGCCTCATTTACATTTGTACCCCTCGACATACCACGGTAACGTCAACGTAGATGATAACCTGGGCATAACCTACTGGAGTTGAGCGCCAGCAAAACCCCAGTCAGCGTTCATGCTATGGTTATGGACAGTTTAGGATTGATGGGCGGCGTATTCATCCAAGAGCCTGCGAATCATTTTCTGATACGGAGTATTATATTTTTTTGCCTCTTTTTTAAAAAATTCTAGGCTGGTTCTGCTGAGAGCAATTGTAACTTTAAGGGTTTCGTCCTTCAGGGCCAGCTCTTCAGGTGAGGGAAGGAAGTCGGAAATAACCCTCACCCTTCCAATAGGCTCATCCGTGTATTTTATTTTCTCTTTCATATATCTTTTTCCCTTTCCGCCAATATCCGGCGCCGAAAATTCTGATTTTGTTTTTTCGATAGGTAAATCTTACGGTCATAATTCCACCAACGACTCTACCAAGACAATAATACCGCTTTTCATCATCGCTGTGTTCCAGGTCTTCCAAAATGACACGATTGTAATCCAGAAAAGCAAGCTGCGCTGAAGCAAAGGAGACACCGTGTTTCTCTTGATTCAGTTTGTCTTTGGAAAAATCCCACTCAAAATCAGATCGTTTCGTCATACGATAAAGATACAGCAGTTCACGATATATGTCAATATATCTATATGGCTTTCTATATGGTCTTTATTTCCATAACGTCAGAGTTGACCCGCGTGGTGAACGCGCTAGCGTTTACCACGTCGAGGTCGAACGTTTTGGGTAATCAGCCCCGCCCCGATATTTCAGCTAAAATGCCCACGTTTCTCGGCGTCTGGTTAACCCAATGGTGTACGCCCGGCATGGGCGTGAACCTTTCGGCCCTGAGCGACTCGACGTGAGCTCGTCGACACGTCTCAAGGCCGAAGGGCTTATGGGGTGGAAGTCCCCTGTACGTGAATCCGGTTGATATGTTGAATATATTAACAAAAGTACTAGCCGAAGGCAAGGGCGTTCCCGTGAAGGAGGGTCTGAAGGAAGCCGGAGTGCAAAGCTATGAGCCGACGGACAGAAATAGCATATAAGGCCAAGTCTCCGGGTAAGTTAGCACCACATAACGAAGCCCAGGGTCCGGGAGATATGGTAAATGCTGCGGTTGTGTAGCGAAAGTTCACGTTCTTATCCGGGGAGATCTGCTCAACATGCGACTCGAAGGTGTCTTCACACCGTCTGGTGAAAGCTGCCGGATGGGGCAACCGGCGAACAAGTCCCGGCGTTTCCAGGTAGGCTTCCACCTGAAAACGAGCGAAAAAGGGAAGCAGGCAGGATGGTGATGTAAGGCAATTGAGAGTAGCGCCCCATGAGGCAACTCATAGGGTGATTGGGCAGAAGTCAGCCGAGGCCATAGTAGCCCAATGCCCGGGGTAATGCCCGGGACATGGTGAAGGGCCGAACACAGAACAGGGAAGGAGTCTCAATGAGTTCTCATGACATGAAGAATCCGAACGGAGGAATGAACATGAGGCATGTCACTGAATCGCCCGACCCAAATGATCAACTACTGGAGCGGATACTTTCCAGGGAGAACATGCTTAGGGCATGGAAACGGGTGAAGGCAAATAAGGGAGCCTCTGGCGTTGATGGAATATCAATAGCCGAGTTCCCCGGCCTTATCCGTGACCGATGGGAAAATATCCGTAAATCCCTCTTAGAGGGAAGTTATCAACCCTTACCGGTCTTGCGTGTGGAAATACCCAAACCGGACGGAGGAGTCCGCCCTCTGGGAATTCCCACGGTACTTGACCGGTTGATTCAACAGGCCATAGCTCAGGTGCTGGTTGAGATATTTGACCCAACCTTCTCTGAGTTCAGTTTTGGATTCAGGCCTGGAAAATCGGCCCATGATGCTGTCAAAAAGGTACGTGAGTATATCCGTGAGGGATACCGAATAGCCGTGGACACGGATCTATCGAAGTTTTTTGACACCGTCAACCATGATGTTTTAATGCATCGGGTTGCACGGCGTATCCATGATAAGCGGGTATTGCGCCTGATCGGAAAGTACCTCCGTGCCGGTGTGGTGATAGGAGGCCGCCTACGGAAGACCCGTAAAGGGGTTCCTCAGGGCGGCCCACTTTCCCCGCTACTGGCTAATATCATTCTGGATGATCTTGATAAAGAGCTTGAGAGGCGAGGCCGCAGGCTTCTTGAGCCCTTAAGCGGTGAGCAATTTCCCCGAATTTGCTGAGCAAGGGATGTGCATTGCTTCTCTCATACCTACCGCATTTTTTTAAGCCTCATTTACACCTGTACCCCTCGACATGCCACGGTAACGCCGCAAATACCCGGATGCCAAAAGGTGCAGAGCATAGCGGCGCGGCTTTTGGCAATCGGTGTTAATTTGTTTTGTTAGGTTTTTTGTTAGACTTTTTCAGATAATCTTCAATATCTTTTCTTTTAAATAAAAAGCTCAGAAGATCATATTCTATGAATTGAGTTTTCTCCGATCCAAGTCTGAACCACATCTCTTCTAGTTCCATCGGTTTTGTATCTTTATAATAAATGTCAGTATTTTCATCATATACAGGTAAACCTTCTTCTATATGCTGATAAAGCTCATATCCACTTAAGTTATATTCCTCCATTACGTCCTTTCCTGTGAGCCAATTGGTTGGTGGAAAAGACTCTTCTGTACTTAAACTTGGATTTACATCCTCCTTTGCTTGCTTCTCTAAATAGATGTTTAAAAGGTGGAAAATAATACCAAATGATAAAATTACCCATCCTCCTATTGAGATGGACTGTGGCAAATGAAAATTCAGTTTTTGTTCCAAGAAGGCGTTTAAAATGTCTTGCCAGAAAGGTTGGGATATCAATGCTAACCCGCTTAGAACAAGTACCCTAACTATCCATTTTTTTTGGTCAGGCCTGATCATTAATATTATCTTAGCGATCATAGAAATGATGTCAGTCACTTTATGTAAGCCGGTATTGTTCATATTCAAAACCTAAAGAACGCCTGGGCTGACAGGTGCGCGGGGTCCTTTTCCGCGCATCCTTGTCCAGCCCGATGTTAGGTTCTTGTCCTCATAGAAAGCACTGGCAGAGCAATGAGCGCCCTTCTTCGAACGCTTTCTAAGTCGATTTTATCTGACTTGAAATCCTCCCAAATCTGCTGAATCTCTGGCTGCATCTTCTCAGGCAGCATCACCCCAGAATAGCCACTTTTTAGTTTCTCCCAAAGGTAGGTGGCAGCATTTTGGACCGTTTCCAGCCCTGTTATAAACCACTGCGGCGATTCAAAAGTCTCTTTTGCCTCGCCAGCCCAATGAAGGTAGGTGGAAACACTCCCCCAGTATCTAAGTAGTGTTTTATGATCCCATTCTATAAGAGTAGGACTACCCGGAATAAGCGATGAAATAGTTTGTGTAAAGGTGACCAGCCGTTGATAATCTGGACTGAGTTTTCGAATGATCTTCGCTAGCCTGGTACTACTGCCTTTACACTTCTCGTATTCCTTTCTGTCAAGTTGTCCCCCCACGCTCATGACTAGTTCCTCAAACAGCACTTGTTCAATTGCCTGCCGGGTCTCCAGCGCAGCATATTGAAGTGTGATGGCGGAGCCAGTTCTCTTGGCGTAGTCCAACCATGAGAGTCCGCGATAGACAAAGCCGGCCGAATCGAAGAACAACTTCTCAGAGATAATATCAAGCGGTTGGCGATTGGCAAAATCAGGTGTTTGCATAAAGCGAACTCCGGGGGAAAAGCCCAACATGATGGATAGCTCCATTTATGTACAAAGCAGGTACTTCAGCGTAAGGGAATCAAGAACAGTACATTACTGTTGACATCCTTAACGCGAACCTCACCAGTGCCATACTCGACTGTTTTGCCACCTTTGAGAATTACGAAGTAATCTGCTCTGTCCCATGCCCATCCGGTTACTAAGCGGTGAGAATATTTGAGTGCCTCATACTCGCCGCGCGATTGATATCCGTCTGGATTACCCAAGATTTGAATTACCTCTTGTTTGGGCATTCCAGGGCGAAGACGTGACATCAATTCGCCAGTTGCGCAACCGGCCAAGATCAAAAGAATGGCAAGAGCCGCAGCAAATTTCCTCATGTGTTTTCCTCCCAACCTAACGGGGTAACGGGCGGCAAAAATGCGGAGCAACCAACTTTGAAATACCTCTAATCATTATGCGGCGCACGGCCTTTCAAAAACTGCCACGTTGTTTGTCGTCCCTGTTCACCCCACTATGCATGCTCAAAAATTTAATGATATAATTTCCTACTCATATATACTATCTGTGAAATATAATACTGATATCTTGTTTGAGGTGGTGCCATGGCAAAAAGGCTTCTCAAAAAGCCAGATGGAGTCTTTTCTCTCGGCATTAAAATCAAACCTTCTACAACATGTTTATTAAACATTTTTATTGAATGCCTACTTTTATGAGCTATTGCATTTCTGATATAGAAAATTTGAGTAAGTATCTTTCTATCAGGATTATCGAGATTGGTGAAAGGCTTACCATTTTTCAAGAAAATTTCTGCTCGTTTTATAGTAAAATCATATGGAAACCAATCAACATATTTCCCCCCGGCATAAATAATTTCTCTACAAATCTTAGTGCTATTAAACTTGTGTTTCGCTTTGACAACAGTGGAGGGATGAACGGAATCAGCTATGAGTAAATTTACGAATAACTCTTCTATAAAGTTCTCAAAATATGTCAAAGAATCCAGAAATAAGCCGGCATAAATAATTTCTATATCTCTTTTGAAAATTAACCTTTTTCCGAATAAACGCTCCATTTTCTTACGCGTAAATTCAATATTATTAAGATGGCCGATAAAGCCATTAAGATAATTTCTGGTATCCCTAGGAGCTTGTCCGAGAATAGCGTTGTTTGCCTAAAAAATATTCAGATAGTATCTGTAGAATATATCGTCCACAAAATGCTAAGTCAACAGAATTACGATGATAGCAAAAT
>JAFDHR010000553.1:1681-3175 GCA_019308645.1 Deltaproteobacteria bacterium | reverse complement strand
CAAAAACAACGTATTTGTCGAGCATTCTAACATAATATGGGTTAAGTGTCAATCTTAAACTTACACTTTTATCTTGCCATTATCAGGGACACAACTTATGAGACGCGGTACTAGGGTCTTTGTTCGTGTGCACTGGTTTGAAGCGGCCTACCGACTCGTCTTTGTGAGTGCATGGTTAAAAAAAGACATCCCCATGCTCATTCACCAGGTAATTTCAAAGAGCTAAAATGTTAGCAATTTTGTAACCTGACATTTCCTTGTGTGCCTGATCGAAAGGCCGTCATTGCCTCCTGGATAAATTCTTTTTCCTGGCCAAAATATCTGGGTGAAAAATGAAAAAGTCTTAGCTTTTTCACACTTGCCCTTCGAGCTATTCTTTTTCCTGGCCAAAATATCTGGGTGAAAAATGAAAAAGTCTTAGCTTTTTCACACTTGCCCTTCGAGCTACAATACCAGCCTCTTTTGCTGTCAAATGATACTTTTTTTGTGCCATATCTTTGTCCTTATCTAAAAAGGCTGCCTCAATAAAGAGGGCGCTTGAATCCTGGGCTAAATCAACAGCTTTTGTTATATTCTCAGGGCTTCCGATCATGTCGGCAATGTAAGTAATTTTTTGTCCTGGTGAGATAATGGCAATTTTCTCTTTCAGATCGCAAAGAGCGAAATCTTTTTCCCTTATTCTTTTGTCTTTATCCTTCCAAACTACCTTAAAATTTTGAGCTGAATTGCCTTCTTCATAGACTGCCTTCTTGAACTCTCTCAGCCAGGGACCAACCTCTAATTCAAGTTCTTTTAGTGCCTCTTTAATTATATTGATAGAAAAATTCTCTTTGAGTGTTAACCCAATACAGTCTATTTTGTGATCCAGAATTACAGCATTAACTGAAAAATGTTCCTCGGAAATCAAATTCCCTGTAAATGGAAACTCCTGAGGATCTCCGGTAGGCTTAAACCTATCTTTGCTACTATATCTTTGCTTAAGTATCTTTTCATTTTTTATCTCTGTCACATGTATAGAAAGGGTGTTTTGGTAGTTCTCTATAAGATTCCAGGTGTATGAGCTGAGTTTAGCTTCCACTTTTTGAATAAAATCCGAGGGACCAAAGAAATAAATTTCCTTATCTCGTCCAAGGAGAAGGCGAAGAAGGGCATCAAAGCCTATAAAATGATCCATATGGGTATGTGTAACAAAGATATGGCTAATCTTAAAAATGTCTCTGGCAGACAGTTTTGATAAATCTCCTAAGTCGAACAACAAAGCCCTTTTTTCAAAAAGGAATGGGATAAAAAGCCCTGGATCTGAAAACGAGTCATTTATCAATTTTGGATGAAAAGATGGTTTCATAGTTATTTTTCCTGTAATTGCTCAAAATCCTGTGGAATTTATTGCTTCTTTAGGGCATGGGTATCTTTTTTTGCTTATGCCCTTAAATATAACTTAAGATTAGTTGTCGTTTCAAAATTGGGTAATATAGACGGATCATATGATTCTAA
>JAFDHR010000553.1:0-1674 GCA_019308645.1 Deltaproteobacteria bacterium | reverse complement strand
GGGTAATATAGACGGATCATATGATTCTAAGGCCAAGTTGCTATTACCCAATTTTGAAACGACATAGTAAGGCGCCCTGTAAGAAGGGCATAACAAAAAAAGACACCCATGCCCGTCCTTTATGCGCCTTAGGCGCATTAAATTATTGAGCAGATACTTTTCCCTTGAAGAAACGTTGCATATCTGTTAATTACTTTCAATCAAAAAAACAAAACTTTAAAGGTTTTTAAACTATGGCAAAAAAGAGGGTAACCAGAAAAGAACTCCTTAAAAAGGATGATGAATTTATTAGCCTTTCCACCAGATTTTTTCAGTACGTTTCTACTCATGGGAAACAAATTCAATACCTAACTGTAAGTGCAATGATTATTATTGCCATTGTTATTGGCATTAGTCTTTATTTTAAACATTTAAACAAAAAGGCCCTGGCTGCCTATAATCTTGCCTACAACAATTTGGTGTCAGATTCTTCCCCTGACATAAGTGAAGATACTATTAACAAATCGACCGAGGAGCTTGATAGTCTCATAAAAAAATATGGTTGGACAAAGATGGCTACACTGGCCATCCCCCAATTAGCCTACCTAAAATTTGGTCAGGGAAAATATGATGAGGCTATATCACTCTATCAAACGTATCTAAAAAAAGACAAATCTGCTTCTATTTACCATTTAATGACCCATTTTGGCCTCGCTGCTGCATACGAAGCTAAAGGCGAGCATCAACCAGCCATAAGACATCTTAAAAAGATAATTGATGATAAAAATAATTTCCTCAAAGAAGAGGCTATGTTTTCTCTTGGTAGGCTCTATGCCCTGAGCGGCCAGCAAGAAATGTCAAAGGAAACCTTTAAAGACTTTATAAATCAGTTCAAGGAATCACCTTTGGTTCCACTGGCAAAGGCAAATTTAGCAAAATAATTTAAAAAAGGAGGAGGGAGAAAATGAAAAAAACATATTTGGCTCTATCTTTGTTGTTGGTTGCACTTCTTCTACCAGCATCATCATCGGCTTTTGAAATTGGGGTACGAGGCTATTACTGGTTTCCCTCGCTGGATGGTAATGTACAAGTGGATGAAGCCGCCCTTATTGGTACAACTATTAATTTTGAAAAAGACCTTGGGATTGAGGATGAGAATTATCCATCCGTTGAGGTTTTCCTTGGAGGTGGCAGGCATCATCTGGCTTTAACGTATACAAACATTGACTATTCGGGCAAAAAGACGCTTACCAGGGATATTATTTTTCATGGCAAGACTTATAGCATCAGCAACCTGGTAGAGTCCTCAATTGAATACAAGATGATGGATCTTTATTATCAATATGATTTTTTGAATCTGGAAAATGTAGCAGCCGGATTTTCTTTAGGCGCTGTTCTACAGGTCAAATATTTAGATGGTGATGTAGGTTTGAAGACCTCAGTATTTGATGAAAAACGAGACTTTACCCTTCCTATCCCTATGATTGGACTTAATCTGCATATAGGGTTGCTGGCCGACGTCCTTGAGGCCAGATTAAGAGGGACTGCTATCGGTTACGCAGGAAATACAATATATGAGCTCATGGGTGATATATCATGGACCCCCCTCCCCTTCTTAGATGTTCACGGTGGTTATAAAACCTTTGTCATAGATATAGATGAGGATGATATAGTCTTTGACTATGATATGTCTGG
>JAFDHR010000071.1 GCA_019308645.1 Deltaproteobacteria bacterium | reverse complement strand
ATACAACTAACTACCGACCACGCACCACTGACATACATACCTTATGCAATGGTTATTTCTTTGCTCAGATACACATCCTGCACAGCATGAAATATTTCTATCCCCTCTTTTAGGGGCTTCTGAAAGGTCTTCCTTCCTGTTATCAGTCCCATTCCTCCGCCTCTTTTGTTGACAACCGCAGTGTACACTGCATCGGCAAGATCATTTTCTCCGGAAGGCCCTCCAGAATTTATCAGGCCGACTCTCCCCATATAATTGTTAGCTACCTGATACCTCACAAGGTCTATGGGATGTTCAGATGTTAAGTCAGTATAAACCTTTTTATGAGTCTTGCCAAAGTTCAACGCGGTAAAACCGCCATTATTTTCCGGCAGTTTCTGCTTTATGATATCAGCCTCGATAGTAGCGCCAAGGTGGTTTGCCTGGCCAGTAAGGTCAGCGCTCACATGATAGTCCGTGCCATCCTTTTTAAACGCATCATTTCTGAGGTAACACCAGAGAACCGTAAACATTCCCAACTCATGTGCTATTTTAAATGCCTCGCTTACCTCGGTAATCTGTCTATCTGACTCTTTCGATCCAAAGTATATGGTTGCCCCTACACCCAGAGCGCCCAAATCAAATGCCTGTTCAATCTGAGCAAAAAAGATCTGATCATATTTATTGGGGTATGTCAGTAATTCATTATGATTGAACTTCATAATAAAGGGGATTTTATGGGCATATCTCCTGCTTACAGCGCCGAGTACGCCAAGTGTTGATGTAACCGCATTACATCCTGCCTCGAGAGCAAGCTTTATGATATTAACCGGGTCGAAGTAATCCGGGTTAGGCGCAAAGGAGGCTCCGCCAGAGTGCTCTATCCCTTGATCAACTGGAAGGATAGAAAGATAGCCAGTATTTTTTAAGCGGCCATGACTGAAAACTGACTGCAGGTTTCTTAAAACACTATTTGGTCTGTCTGTGTCAATAAATACCTGATCAATGAAATCAGGGGAAGGGGTTTTTAACCTGTCCATACTGATAGTAGTACAGGTATGACTGAGTAAATAATCTGTCTTTTCTTTGCCTAAAAGCTTATAAATAGTATCAACCATGAGCATCCTCCTTGATTAAGGTTTAATTTTTTAAAATGAAAAGGTTATAAATATTAATTTAATACAATAATAATGACGGCTTGTCCATTCTATAGCTGTTATTTAGCGTTTGCTATTTTTTTAATTAATGTATAGAAAAAAGGTGCATTTTTAAAAGATGAGATTCATTTCAGATGGATATTGAACAGACCATTTTTTTAGGGATTATTCAGGGACTAACAGAATTTCTGCCTATCAGCAGTTCTGGCCATCTGGTTATATTTCAGAACCTCATCGGGTTAAAAAATCCTGAGCTGTTATTAGATATATCTCTCCATGTAGGCACCCTCCTGGCGGTTTTGATATTCTTCCGGGCTGACATAAAAATGATGATCTATGAAAGTATAGGCCTTATTGGAAACCTTTTTCGAAAACAAAACCCCAGCAGCAAAATCCAACAATTCCCTTATGCAGCGCTTATCTTATGGATTGTAATAGGCACAATTCCTACAGCGCTTATAGGGCTAATCTTTAGCTCTTTCTTTCAAAAAATGTTTGGATCACCCTTCTTTGTTGGTTTTATGTTAATAGTTACCGGGGCGATTCTGGGAGCAAGTAGATTTATACCCGATCATTTCACAAAAAAAAGCAACGTTGGTCTCATTGTATCCATTGGCATAGGTATCGCACAGGGAGCCGCTATTATTCCCGGAATTAGCAGGTCTGGTGCAACCATAGTCTGCGGTCTTTTCTGCGGTCTCAATCGGGAACTCGCTGGACGGTTTTCCTTCCTTTTATCAATACCTGCTATTATAGGGGCAACAATATTAAAATTTGACATAACAAAGATAAATGAAATTGGCTTTATACCTTTTTTTGCAGGAATTTTTGTCTCTTTTCTGGTAGGCCTTATAGCCCTGAAGATAACCATGAATATGGTAAAAAAAGGAAATCTCTATTACTTTTCACCATATTGTTTGCTAGCCGGCATTGCAGCCATTTTTATTGCTTGATTTGGAACAGTTCAGCTATCTTTTGACAGGATAAACAGGAATGGCAGGATAATTGTTCTCATTATATTAATCCCCTATTATAGGTATCGCTTGAAAGTTACATATGGAGTGTCCTTGTTAGAAAAAAATAAGCGAGCTTATTTACCTCTAAAGGACCTCCACATTGGTCCCAATGAAATTTCATCGGGACCCCCGCTTAAGCGGGGCTTTTAAGCGATCATTAGAATTTAGATCTACCCCAAATTTAAAGAGTATAGAGGAAATAGAAATCTTGTCTATCCCTGGCCCAGACCTGATTACAAGAGAAACTGCTATCAATTCCCAGCATCTAATGGTTAACACAGTTAATTGTAAACGAAGCTTCTTCTGTCGCGCCAGGGCGGGCCTGTAATCGTGTCAAATATTTTTCCAGGTGAATTATAACATAGGAAAAAATAGCAAATTATGTCATCACAATCGTTACTTAATTTTATTATTCTTGCAATTAAAGGATTTTTAATGGGCGCAGCAAATGTTATTCCTGGTGTATCAGGGGGAACCATGGCCCTCATCCTTGGCATATACGAAGAACTAATTGATGCAATCCGCTCAATTAATCTTAGATTTTTAAGGCTTATCACCCTGTTTAAAATCAGAGAGGCAATCACATCTGTTTCCTGGACATTTCTTTTACCTCTTGGTCTGGGTATTTTACTGGCCACCTTCTCTCTGGCAGAGGTACTGAGCTGGCTTTTAGATAGCTATCCGGTTATTGTCTGGTCCTTTTTCTTTGGATTGATTTTATCCTCTGTAATTACAGTCAGCAGGGTGGTAAAAAAATGGAGAATAACTACCATTGTTGCGATAGCATTCGGGACAATTGCCGCCTATTTTTTGTTTGGTGTAATGCCTGTAGCTACACCGAATGCCCCGTGGTTTATCTTTGTAAGCGGTTTTATTGCCATCTGCGCAATGATTCTGCCCGGGATATCAGGTGCTTACATCCTGGTGCTGCTGGGAAAATATCGCTACATCCTTGAGGCATTAAACAACAAAGATTTTTTTACCCTTTTCATTATAGCATCTGGCGCCGTAGTGGGACTTATAAGCTTTGCTCAGGTATTAGGATGGCTCCTAAAAAGATACCATGATCTGACCATGGCAATCCTGATCGGTCTCATGCTTGGCTCTTTAAGGAAAATCTGGCCGTGGAAAGAGACCTTAACCACTTTTATCGACAGCCATGGAAAGGAAATTCCCTCTCTGCAAAGCAATATCATCCCTTCCTCTTTTACCATAGAGGTTGGTCTTGCGCTGCTCTTTATGTTTATTGGTGTTCTGGTTGTGTGGGGTTTGGATCTCTGGGCACACAAGAACAGTTAGATGAAAAAGGTTGGTACCCACTTCTTGCACAACTACTGTTAGCCTTTTATCACACCAAGTGGCCTTAATCGGGCTACTTTTTTTGCTAATCCGGCCATATGAACAGCCTCAACCACTAAAGAGACATCCTTATAGGCCTCGGAGATCTCCTCTCTTAAAGTAGTCCGCCCCCTTGATTGAACAAAGATCCCCTTATCTTCCAGCTCTCGATAAATGGCCCTCCCTTTTGACATCTTAATGGCCTGCCTTCTGCTTAAAAGCCTGCCTGCCCCATGGCAGGTCGAGCCAAAGGACTCTTCCATAGCCTTTTGAGAGCCTGCCAATACATAGGAGTAAGTGCCCATGTCGCCAGGTATGAGGACTGGCTGCCCTACCTTCCTGTATCTTTGGGGGACATCCGGGTGGCCAGGTGGAAGGGATCGGGTAGCGCCTTTTCGGTGAACACACAGGGTAACCTTTTTGCCATCTACTACATGTGTCTCTAATTTGGCAATGTTGTGGCACACATCATAGAGAAGCTCCATCTTCAGGTCATTGGGGCTTATTTGTAAGACCTTCTCAAATGTCTCCTTGGTACAGTGCATGATTATCTGCCTGTTTGCCCAGGCATAGTTGGCTGCACAGGCCATACCCGAGAGATATTTTTTTCCCATGTCAGATGTAATATACGCACAGGCTAACTGTCGATCAGGCAGAGTAAATCCTAACTCTCTGGCATGGGTTACCATCTCCTTTAAGAAATCATCGCAGACCTGATGCCCAAATCCCCTTGATCCTGTATGAATAAGTACGGTGAGCTGCCCTTCAAAAAGATTAAAAACATTCGCTATTTTTGTATCATATATCTCATCAACTACCTGTATCTCCAAAAAATGATTACCGGAGCCAAGTGTTCCGAGTTCATCGTGCCCGCGTTTAAATGCCCTGTCACTTATAGCCCCGGGATCAGCCCCTTTCATGACCCCATGATCCTCTGTTCTTTCGAGATCTTCTTTTTCACCCATGCCTCTACCTATAGCCCATGAAGCGCCCTCAACAGCTACCTTTCTCTCCTCCTTTTTTGATAGTCGTATCCTTCCTCTGGAGCCAACACCTGTAGGGATGTTTTTAAAGAGGGCTAAAACAAGCTCTTTTATCTGAGGTCTGATCTCATGCGCCACAAGAGCGGTAGTCAGAAGCCTGACACCGCAGTTTATGTCGTAGCCAACTCCCCCAGGTGAGATGATTCCTTCTTCCATATTAAAGGCCGCCACCCCTCCTATAGGGAATCCATAACCCCAATGTATATCTGGCATGGCAAGCGAATGTTTGACAATACCAGGCAAGGTGGCCACATTAACTACCTGCTGAAGGCTCTGATCATCTTTAATATTTGGCATAAGCTGAGAGCTGGAAAAAATAAGGCCCGGCACCCTCATGGCGCCAGTTTTAGGTATGAGGAAACGCCATTCATCTATTTTTTTTATTGTAAAATCCATAACTTACTGATCAAGTGCCTAAAGTGAGCTAAAGTGAGCTAAAGTGCCTAAAATTTTTATAATTCCTCAATTCCTCAATCCAAAATACCTCAATCGTAATAGTCCTTAAATATCAAATATAACTCTTGCCTGCCACCCATCATTGGCTTTATCAACTGAAATCTGATGATAGGTAACAGCCTTTATTTCTCTTTTGACCTGATGATGTTCCGGATCGAAACTGCTGAGAGTAAGTATAGATTTCAGTTGGATTGGACTAATAGATTTAATCTTTATTGAATTTACTATTAATTTCTCACCATCAAATAGATAGAGAATCTCTCCAAGCCATCTCACCATGAGATCCGGAAAATCTTCACCTTCCACTAAAACATCCTTAATAACTGTTTCCTTGCTGATATCACCCTCCACCATAAGATCAGTCATGGCCTGGGCTGCTCTGATAAAAAGATTTTTTTCATCTGTGCCTTGTACAATTATCCCTAAGTCGGCTGTATGGTCTATGATATGATAGGATAAGGGAGTGGAATCCATAATCTCAAAATCTAGATAAAGGTAGTATAGTCGTAAGTGATTTTAAAATATAGCCTTGCAAAAAAAAGTCAAAAATAGCGTAAGATACGTTTTAATGCTGCCCAATGATCACATTTATAATATGTATTTAAAGTTTTTTTAACGTTATCGACTTGATAAAATTTAGTTTTTCAGTATTAGTAACATAAATTACCTCACCATAAAAAATACCCAATTTTCAATTTAACCTGGAAGTAGTAATATACTATTTTAAATATGCAATTTGCATAAAGAGCTTGACATTAGCCTTCCTTTTGAAGTCTCTTACCGATAAGAACTTTTTGAAAAAGAATTACCGGTTTTTGTATACCAATAATCCTCATGGAGGGGACGAGGATGAATGGGCCTTTTTCGAACAATAATTTCACGTTCCGTTTGTTCCGGTAAAATAATTGTAATGCTCCCCTTTTTCTATCCCACATCAGGTCAGGATATTAATAAGTCCTCGATATTTCTGTACTATTAAGCCTGAAGGAGGTCTCTGCCCAGTAGCGATTTAAAAAGTGTACTGAAGTGGAAAGGGAATTTTTCACTCCTTTATTCCGGATCCACACTTGTTGCGCAACGTCCAGAAAGAAACTCCCAGAGCGTAGCTCGATGGACTTCCCAGAACAATGCTTGCAAGAATATTCCCGGTTCGATTGACCAGGGGCACCAGCAAGGCAGTTTCATAGGAAACCCCTGACTGGGTTAGAAGTAGTATTATGGTCACATCGTAGGCTCCCATTCCCATGGGAATCATGGATATAAATCCTCCGAATATGCTAATAATGGTAATAATGGCCACTTGAAAAAAAGGAACTTGCACATTTAGCGCAGCAAGTATCAATGAATGGCGGCAGATGTAACTGGTAATGTCAAAGAGTAAAAACAGTGTCGCCGCAAATGTAGATTTCAGGGTGAGCAAACGGATATTGTCATACAGTGTCTTCAAAAGATTCCGCAACCTTTGCCGTAGCAGGTAAGCGAAAAGCAAAAGAACAGGTATTATCAACAGGAATAAAAAAGTATATTGCGGGAAATCAATACCGTAGACCGGCAGGAAAATTAGAGCCGGAACTCCCCACAACGAATAGTTCAATAGACCATCTAAGGCCATAAAAGTTGTCACTTTTAACAATGTTATTTTTATTTGTGAGGTTAAAAGATACATTCTTACCGGCAGACCGAGTTTGGCCGGAAAGATATAGGTAACAAGTGCAGTCACAGAAAAGATACATAATAGCTTTTTGTACGATACCCTGTCTGGTCTTGACAGATTTTCTAAGTAAAAATACCAGCGCGCAGGTTCCATTAAAAAATGCAAAATTGTAAAGAGGAAAGCAACCCCAAGAAATGATAGTCTCATCCTGCGTAATAATATTAGGATATCGCTACGAAAATTAGGAATCAGGTAGATGGCCGCACCAATGAGAAGTGCAAATAAAATGAATAGCCAAATCAACTTGTTACTTATAAATTGACTTTTCATGAACAGTCCTTAAAGTTTTTTAGATATTAGGTCTTATACCATGATAAATTTAGAATCTACCCGCTACAAGGAATTTTACAGAAATGAGTCCGTCCGTTACCATGCACTACGCTACGAAACGCTTTATGGAAGGCTTTTTCAAAGCTTACATCACCATGTCCTTTGCGAGGTGCTTGATCCCTTATCACGCCAGGCCAGGGTTCTGGAAGTGGCCTGCGGCACCGGCCATATCACAAAACTCTCTGTCGACATGGGATTCCGGCCGGTGGCCTGCGATTTAACCCCGCAAATGATGCACCAAGCTCGTGCTCTTTGTCAAGGGCTTAGTCTTTTCTTGGAGACGGATGCCTTCCAATTGCCTTTTGAAAATGAGACCTTCGACGCTCTAATCTCTACCCGTTTTCTCCACTTGTTCCCTCATGAACAGCAACAGCTTCTAATCGTTGAGATGTTGCGCGTGTTAAAACCGGGAGGATTGTTAGTTGTTGATTTCGACAATTTTTTTAGTCGCTGGCTTCTAGCAATACCTTTCCTGATTTACAATTTGATTCGTTATCATCGTGTCGCTCCAGATAGCAACTATAACAGAATAAAAGCCACAGAAAAGGCACTTAACAAATTGGGCGTTACTAAGACTGTGTGTTACGGCATAGGTGGAACCCATTTGATAATTCCTTGCTGGTTTTCCCAAAATCTTGCTTTTTTCTTGGGGCTCAAACATCAACGTAAACCTCTTAGATGCTTGGCGGAGCAATTTGTCGTCTGTGGTAGAAAAGGGTCATGAAAATTTTATTGGTGGCACCTGAGATATGTAGCCCCTGGACAGAGGGCCGGAAGAGATTTGTGCGTGACCTTAGCCTTGCATTAAGCAAGGAACATGATGTCTTGCTCCTCTGTACCAAGGCAAGGGGTCAGACAACGGATTTCCCCGTACCAAATAACTCAGCGGAGCGAGGATGGGGTCCGTCTCATCTCATCTTCCTGCAAAAGGCCATTGGGCCGATTATAAAAGATTTCAAGCCGAATTTTGTTTGCCATTTTCCTTATGCCTCATTTCAACATATATATCGGCTGGCCAACACCTGGACTATGTGGAATGTTGACAGATTATGTAGAAGACATTCGGTGCCTTGTTTTACGATAATGTACTCCATCAGCAAAGAAGCCACCCCGAAAATGCTTAAACCATGGGTAAGCCATTTAGTGCTGAATCAGTTTTCTAGCGGATATGAGAAACAGGTGCGTTTGGGTATCCGTTTTGAAAACAAAGCGCCGTCTTTAGAACACCGCAAGGACATACCGAAGCATCCAAAATTGCTATTTATGGGTGGCATGTGGCAACAGACCCGAAAACGATTAAGATATGTTCTTGAACGTCGTGGCCTGTCTACTTTACTAAAAGCTGGCAAAAAACTGACCGAAATAGGAGCTCAGCTTATTGTTGCGGTCCCACTCCTGGAAAATCCCAAATTAAGAGATCTACTCTTGTCTGACCCCAATAATACCTGGCCGAGAGAATGCATCCAATTAACCGGACAGGTAACTGTGCCGGATATTTTCAAGAGTGTGGAGCTCTTCATTTTTCCCTATGCACGTGAAGAAAGGATATTCATTCCAACCTCCGTCATAGAGTCTATGGCATGGGGAACACCTGTTGTCTTATCAGACCATGCCTTCTTGAGAAATTTAAGACAAGGTGGAAAAACCGCCTTAAGCTTTCCTTCCGGGGATTCGAATAAACTGGCGAGTATTATTGCTGACTTATTCAATGATCCGGACAAATACAATACTATCAGAGAGAACGGTATGCGCTATGTACGTGAGGAGATGAGCATAGAAGAATCATGTAAAGATTTATTATCTCTTTATAAGCACCTACTTCCATAGACGCCCAGATAGTCTTGACTCAGGCATGGTGAAACTCAACCCATGAAAGTTGGATGACCCCATTTGTCTACACCACATTCATCCACAACACAAATGCGTTTGATATCTTCATTAGGGAGCACATCATAGATTGGTAAGCAAAGAATCGAACGGGCTACCCGCTCGGAAACAGGTAATGAATCCTGTGGAGCGAAAATGGGAACCGTATTCAAGGAAGGGTAGAAGTATCGGCGGGGATATATCTTATCACCAACCAAGCGATCAGTCACGCGTAACAAAAGCTCTTCGCTGTCAAAGAGAACGGGCATGTAGCTATAGTTGTATTCGTCTGGATTATACTTTTGAAATGTAAGAAACGATGTCTCAGATAAGAGATCTC
>JAFDHR010000070.1 GCA_019308645.1 Deltaproteobacteria bacterium | reverse complement strand
GCATAATCACTTATTTACCAGGTTTTGTACCTCCTCCTGTCCTCATTTCAATATGCTGCTTCTGTATTTAGAAGATTACCAAGTCTAATAATAACAGCAAAGAAATGTAAACCCCAGGGATTAATTAAATCGGGTAGACACAAGAGATTTTAGCCAAGCGAAAAAAAACTCTTTTGGCAGGAGAGGTGTTTCTTTCTTGCCTGCCCGCGGTCTTTTTTATCCGCCGTCTTTGTGGCGGACTGGCGGACTTATCCGCCGTTTTTCTGGCGGAATGGTGGATTGGCTGACTGTTTTAGGTACAAGTGGCTGCTATGCAGAGAAATGCACACCAATCATTATCCGTGACGCCGATAGAGCACGACATCCCGCCCGCCTCGCCTGAGCGAGAGCGACCCGCCCGCCTCGCCTGAGCGAGAGCGACCCGCCCGCCTCGCCTGAAGGCGAAGCCGATGGCGGGCAGGTGGCGGGCAGGCCCGACCGTAATCCCGACCACGTTCCCCTTTCAGTCCCCTTTCACGAGTTCTATAAGATAAAAGGCACCAAGCAGCGGCGAAAGAAAAGCCAAAACCGGCTTAGAGAAGGTGATTGCACAAGATTACGATCTGGTTGCTTATGATCTATACTTATGCTATGTAAAAAATTTAAGATATTTAAATAATTGATATAAATTAAGATAACTGGCTGAGAAGATAAGAAGATGCTCCTCGGGAAAAAGCACAAGGTTTTAGTAGTGGACGACGATGAGGACATGCTCCTTTTGATTGAGAGAATTTTATCAAATGCAAAGTTTAAGGTTTACAAGGCAATGAGCGGCAAGGAATGTATTGAGCAGGCCAAGAGATTTTCTCCGGATATAATTATCCTGGATATTATGATGCCTGAATTAGATGGGATTGCTACTATTCTAAAATTAAAGAGTAGCAAAGAGACAAGGTCAATCCCCATTATTATGTGCACAGCGGTTAAGGAGGACGAGGATGAGATTGTAGCGCAGAATTTAGGTGTTGCGGATTATATTAGAAAGGGTCCCGAGTTGGAAGGTTTAATAGATAAGATAGAAAAGGTTTTAACTAAATGAATGAAGGGGAGCATTCAAAGATAAGCATCTCCGAAAGTGAGGCACAGGAGATTGAAAGTACCTATAATGATCTTCTGAAAAGACTGAAGGGGCTCTCAGGCAAGACAGACACAGAGACTGGGAGTGAAGCCATTAGCGATTTAACATATTTTATTATTGAAAGGTTGTCTTTTGAGGATCAGCCCCTTTTACTTTATACCAGTAAAATTTTTGATGAATATTACATCTTTGCCCATTCTTTGAATGTTTGCCTTATATCTATCAGGATCGGGCTAAGGCTTAACTTTGATAAAGAGCGCCTTAAGGATCTAGGATTTTTGGCCCTTACTCATGCCGGAAAAGACATGGGGTTTCCTGAAGAATTGTTAAAGAGGATAGGACATGACAAGGAAATGGACGAGATAATGAGGTTGGCAGATGTTTACGATGCCATGACCCACCCACCTACTTACAGGCACGCAATGATACCCCGCGAGACCTTGGAATCAATTATTGACAGTAATGGGTTTTTTAACCGCCGGCTCATAAAAATTCTTTTAGAAGAACTCGGCTTATACCCCAAAGGGAGTTGGGTGCAACTTTCCAATAAACAGATAGGTAAGGTGATTAGTGCAAACAAGGCACTCCCCCTTCGGCCCACAGTCAAGGTTTTTATTGACTGGCAAGGCAATTATCTAAAAGAGGCGAAGATAATAGACCTTTCAAAAGACAGTGCAATCCATGTTTTGAGGCCGCTAACTGGGGAGGAGATAAAGCATATAAGAGGGAGCTAGAAATATGTCAAAGCATTTGCAGCGAAGTCTCTCAAGCGGTTTATGATGAAGGTATTAATAATCTCAACAATGGGAAAAAATGAGGTGATATGGATGATTCGAGCATTTATCACTGTGCTGTTTTTTGTGGCCTTATTATTTAATGCATCGGTTGCTGGCATGGCTTGGGGCGAAGGTATGCCGGTAAAAATCGGGGTCCTAGCCAAAAGAGGGCAGGAGCGTTGTTTGAAAAAATGGTCGCCCACCGCACAGTACCTGACAGCCAAGATCCCAAGCAAGGTCTTTGTGATTGAACCGCTTGATTTTGAGCAAATTCACTCCATTGCTGAAAATGGGGATATTGATTTCATTCTGGCCAATCCATCATTCTATGTGGAACTGGAAAGCAGGCGTGGAGTAAACCGGATTGCTACTCTTCAAAATCTGCTTCAAGGGATCTTATGCAGCAAATTCGGCGGGGTTATCTTTTGTAGGGCTAATAGTGACGACATAAATAGTTTGAAAGATCTCAAGGGTAGGTCATTTATGGCCGTCGATGAATCCTCTCTGGGTGGCTGGAGGGCAGCCTGGCGTGAATTAAAGGAAGGAGGCATTGATCCATATCGCGACTTTGGAGAGCTAAGATTCGGAGGTACACATGATGCAGTTGTCTACGCAGTCAGGGATGGCAAAGTAGAAGCTGGGTCGGTCCGGACCGACACACTCGAGCGTATGGCCTTTGAGGGTAAAATTGATATCAATGCCTTTCGCATTATCAATGAACACTTCAAGGAACATAAAGATTTTCCTTTTATTCACAGTACTAGACTATACCCTGAGTGGCCTTTTGCAAAAGCTAAACACACGCCTTACAAATTGGCTGAAAAAGTGGCAATAGCATTGATCGAGATGCCCCGGGACTGCCCTGCTGCAAAGGCTGCAAAATGTGCCGGATGGACCGTTCCTCTAAACTATCAACCAGTGCATGCATGTCTGAAGGAGTTGAAGCTTGGGCCTTACAGGGAACTGGGGAAGATAACCCCGGCCGACGTTTTCAAAAGGTATTGGGAATGGATTTTAGCCACCGTTTTTTTCCTTGTAGTTGTGGCAGGGGCCAGCATTTTCCTCCTGAGACTCAACCGAAAAATCAGAGCATCGCATGGCAAGTTGCAATCAGAGATCGATGTGCGCAAGCGAATGGAAAATGCACTCCTGGAGAGTGAGAAACGCTACCGACATCTCGTAGAGAAGGCCGACGACATCATCTATAAAACTGACTCAAAAGGTCATTTTACCTTTTTTAACGCTATTGCCTTTAAGATAACAGGGTATCCGGAACAAGAACTCATGGGTAAACATTATTTGGAGTTAATCCGTCCAGATTATCACGAGGATGCAAAGAAATCTTATGGTCTGCAGTTGAAGAAAAGGACTCCCAGCACCTACTATGAATTTCCCATGGTAACAAAGGATGGAAAAGAGATATGGCTGGGGCAGCATGTGCAGGTGATAGTTAAGGATGATAGGATTGAGGGGGTACATGCTGTAGCCCGCGACATCACTAAACGCAAGAGGGCAGAGAAGGCGTTGCTGGAAAGTGAAGAAAGATTCAAGACAATTTCTATCACTGCCAAAGATGCTATCCTTATGATGGATAACGAAGGAAATATATCCTTTTGGAATCCCACGGCAGAGGAAATATTTGGCTACTCAAGCCAGGAGGCTATCGGTAAGGAATTGCACTTATTGCTTACTCCCAAAAGATATCACGAAGCTTGTTACAAAGGACTCAGCAAGTTTAAGCAATCAGGGCAGGGTTCGGCGATTGGGAAAACACTTGAGCTGGAAGCTGTAAAAAAGAACGGAACCGAGATCCCCATAGAATTAAGTCTTTCTGCCATTAAGATCAAAGACGGTTGGCATTCTGTAGGAATAATTCGCGACATTACCGAACGCAAACGTGCTGAGGAGGCTTTGAAGGAGGCGAAGATGGCTGCCGAAGCAGCCAACCGCACCAAGAGCGAGTTTCTGGCCAGCATGAGCCACGAGATCCGAACGCCAATGAATGCAATTATCGGAATGGCCGATCTGCTATCGGAAACTCCTCTGACTCCTGAGCAGGAAGAATATGTTCAGGTATTTCAGTCGGCCGGGGAAAACCTTTTAAACATTATCAACGATATCCTTGATATTTCCAAGGTGGAGGCCGGCCATCTTGATCTTGAGGAGATTGACTTTGATCTTGGCGAGCTCGTTGAAAAAACATGCGAGATTATGGCCCTCCGCGCCCATGAAAAGGCCCTCGAGCTGGCCTGCCATGTTACGCCTGATGTCCCGACCGAATTTGTGGGTGACCCGGTCCGCTTACGTCAGATCTTTGTCAACCTGATCGGCAATGCCGTCAAGTTCACTGAAAAGGGTGAGGTATTTGTTGAAGTCAAGACACAAGGCTCAAAGCTCAGGGAGCAGGGGGAAGGAGCTGTTGAATTGACCTTTTCGGTGGCCGACACCGGGATCGGTATTCCACCAGAGAAGGTAGACACAATCTTTGACATCTTCACTCAGGCCGACTCATCAACTACCCGCAAGCACGGTGGAACAGGGCTTGGTTTGACCATCTCAAAGCGGCTTGTGGAACTCATGGGTGGACGCATCTGGGTGGAAAGCCAAATGGGTCAGGGGAGCACCTTTTACTTTACGGCGAGCTTCAAGGTTCAGGCAGAGCCCAAAAGATACGTCCAACCACCTCCAGTGGATATAAAAGGGTTGAAGACACTGGTGGTAGATGACAACGCCACTAATCGTGTAATATTGAGAGAGATGCTTTCTCGATGGGGTGCCTTGGTGACGGAGGCGGAGGACGGAGAGCGCGGGCTTGCTGAGCTCAAACACGCCGTGGAGACAGATGACCCCTATCAATTGGCATTGATCGACAGCCGCATGCCGGTCATGGATGGATTCGGGTTGGCAGAACACATTAGGAAAGAGCTGGGTATCGTGGATATAACCGTTATGATGCTCACCTCCGATAGACGGAGCGGCGATATAGACAGGTGCCGGGAACTCGAAATCGCGAGATACCTTGTCAAACCAGTCAAACAGTCTGACCTGCTTGAGGCCATCACGGCCGCCATAGGCAAAACAAAGATAGTGGCTGGGGGGCCAGCGGTGACAGGGCCCGCTGCCATGGAGGATCTCCGTGCCTTAAGCATCCTGCTTGTTGAGGACTCTTCAGACAACCGGTTGCTTATCCAGTCCTACCTGAAAAAGACCCCGTATCAGATAGATATAGCTGAAAACGGTGAGGTTGCTGTTGAAAAGTTCAAATCCGGAAAATACGATCTTGTACTAATGGATATGCAGATGCCGGTCATGGACGGCTATACCGCCACCAGGGAAATCAGAAAATGGGAAAGCAAAAAAAAGGCAAAAGCAACCCCCATCGTTGCCCTGACTGCATACGCAACCAAAGAAGAGGAGCAAAAGAGCCTTGATGCAGGCTGCATTGCCCACTTGACCAAGCCGATAAAGAAAGCAAAACTCATGGAGGCCATCCTGAAATATACATATACTCAGAAAGGGGGAGCCATGACGCAGGGCAGTAACGAAAAACAGGGGGAAAGAACCGTTGTCCATGTGGATGCCGAAATCGAGGACCTTATACCCGGATTTCTTGAAAACAGGCGTAAGGATATAGATGCATTGCAGGAGGCTCTGGCTAACGGTGATTATGAAACCATCCGGGCACTGGGCCACACCATGAAGGGAGTTGGAGGGGGCTATGGATTTGATACCATTACCGATATAGGCAGCTCCCTTGAAAATGCGGCAAAGCAGAAAAACACCGAAGAGATTCGAAGACGAGTCGGTGAACTCTCAGACTACCTTGAGCGTGTGGAGGTGATCTATGATTAGTGCTGCAAAACCTCTGATTGTGAGCATTGACGATAATCAGGATATACTGAGGCTGATCGAGCGGTTTCTTGCAAAAAGCGGTTATAATGTGATTACCGCCGACAGCGGTCCTAAAGGGCTGAAAATAGTAAGTAAGGCCAAACCTAATCTTGTTCTGCTTGATGTCATGATGCCGGAAATGGACGGTTATGATGTCTGCTCCAGGTTGCAAAAAAACAGTGAAACAGCCTACATCCCTGTCATATTTGTAACTGCTCTGGGAGAGGAGCAGGACAAGGCCAGGGCGTTTTCCGTTGGTGCTGTTGACTACCTCGTGAAACCGATTCAAAAAGATATCCTCGTAGACAAGGTTCATAAACATATAAAAACAGATGCCCGATGGAAGGAGCTGCAAAAAGATGCTGTCGCATGGCATGAGAGGATACTGCCAGCTGATTTTATTCAATTCAAAGAATTCCTGTTTGACCAATTCAACCTGAATCCTGAGAAAAAATACGAACTCTCCAATACTTCGCCCTCCAAAATTTATTCAATATCTTCAGCTATAGGCATTAACAGCAGCAAGATGGCTCAATATATTGCAGAGTTCTTGAAACTACCCTACATCTCTCATATCAACCCTGAGGACGTTCAGTTAGGGGTGCTCCCAACGCCATTTTGTAGGTCAAACCATGTTGTAGTAGTGAGCGCTGTTTCTGCCAAAAACTCCTTTGTACTCAGTAACCCATTTGACTGGGATCTTATAGAGAATTTGAAGAGATTCACGGGACTAGACGAGACATCCAACCTCATAGTATCCGAACCTGACAACATCGATCTGTTATTGAAGTATGAGACCACAACCATGGAAGAGGTTTCTATGGTTGAAGAAAAACAGAAAACCTTAGAACCAATCATAGAGAAAACGGCAGAGCCTCCAGAAACGGAAGCAAAAGAGCATCCCATTGCCTATATCGCCAACAGCATTCTGGATAAGGCTGTATCTCAAAGGACCAGCGACATCCACATAGAACCCAAGGAAACCAATACTGTTGTGCGCTTCCGGATAGACGGGGATTTGACGGAGATCTTTACCCTGAAAAAAAACACCGGCACCAAACTCATATCCAGATTCAAGGTGCTCGGAGGCCTCGATATAGCGGAGAAAAGGAAGCCACAGGATGGGGCCTTTGCGGCAGTCATAAACAATAGAACCTTCAATCTAAGAGTGGCCTCCACCTCTACGCCCAATGGCGAGAGCGTGGTCATACGGCTCCTGGAGCCATATGGCAAACCGAAAGAGCTAAAAGAACTCGGCATGATGGATAAACAGGTTAACACACTGACTGATCTGGCCAACAGAACCAGCGGGCTCATCCTGATAGTAGGACCCACCGGGTCAGGAAAAACCACAACCATTTATAGCCTACTCCACAAGACAGACTGCGAAATCCGTAGTCTGATGTCGGTTGAAGATCCCGTGGAATACCGTATACCCCTTGCCAACCAGCAGCAGGTAAACGAAAAGGCTGGGGCTACCTTTGAATCCCTTCTCAAATCGGCTGTGAGACAGGACCCTGACATACTGTTCATGGGTGAGGTCAGGGATCAGTATTCTGCAAAGATATCTATGGACTTTGCAAGCACGGGACACCTTACCGTTACTACCTTACATACATCAAATGCGACCACCGCTGTTTTCCGTCTTGAAAGGCTGGGAATTGAGCGGGGGACGATGGCAGATACCATCCTCGCTGTTGTAGCCCAGAGATTGCTGAAAAAGCTCTGCCCACATTGCAGGAAAATAGTGCCGATCTCCAAGGAAGAAAGAGATATATTGTCGCCATTCACCGATGCTATTCCAATCCACGTCGCTCATCCTGTCGGTTGTACCAAATGTAACAACACCGGCTATTATGGACGTGAGGGGGTATATGAGATTCTCGGATTTGACCCGGAAATCTCCGAAATGGTTCGTTCCGGTATTCCTATTTCAGAGATAAGATCCTTTGCCAAGAAGAGGGGAGATTACCTCATGAGCCACCATGCCGTGGAAAAGGTAAGAAATCTCATTCTCACTCCAAAAGATGTTTACGAAAATGTCCTGGTCGAGGATCTAAAGCTCGAAGGGGCAAGGCCGGAGAAGGTTGTCCCCAGAGCTGCACCACCCGAAACAAAAACGGCATACGAGATCTCCATTCTCATTGTTGATGATGATGAGGATACCCGAAAATTGATAGCTCGCCTTCTGGAAAACCGAGGTTACACAGTGACTATTTCACAAGACGGTATAGATGCCCTCCTTTATTTAGGTAAGAAACGCTTTGATCTGATCCTTTCTGATATTAACATGCCCAACTTAGACGGGTTTAAACTACTGGAGATGATGAACCAGAAAGGGATCAAGACACCCGTAATATTTTTGACGTCCAGGTCCGGTGCGGAAGACGAGAGAAGGGGGTTAGAATTGGGAGCAATGGATTATATTAGTAAGCCAATCCAAAAGGAAGTTCTGTTATTGAGGGTTAAGAGGGTGCTTGAAAGGATAAGAAAGTGAGAGCATTAGAATGGCTGATGAAAAAGGCTTGAGTACAGTTTGTGCAGAATGCAAGAAACTGTTCAACAAGGTTTCCCCCTCTCAAACTTCTCTTGTAGGCCCTCAAACCGCTTGTGCACCATTCTCTGCAATTCCATCACATCCTCTTCGCAGTATAGGTCAAAGGTTCATTCTTCCCCTGCTACTGTTCAGACAAAAGAATGGGAGCATGTGGCGAGCAGGAACTCAAAGGTCTTTCATCGGCCTGATTGTAAATGGGCGAAAAAGATAAAAGCTGGGAATTTGATAGGATTTAAGAGTAGAGAAGAGGCGGTAAAGAGTGGGAGGAGACCATGTAAGAGTTGTGGGCCATGATATGCACACCAATCATTACCCGTGACGCCGATGGAGCACGGCATCCAGACCGTAATCCCGACCACAAAAAGTCGGGTTGGAACTAAAGCCGTGGCTTTATGCGGTCGGGGTAAAGCCTCTCATTTACTACCTAAAAGGAAGTTAAGCAATTTCTGCACGAGCGTCCCCCTTCATAAAAGGAAGTTAAGCAATTTCTGCACGAGCGTCCCCCTTCATGTTCGTCCCTACTGAGTCAGTATCACCTTTCCCTCCAGTCCCTCTGAAACCCGGCGATATGCCTCATGCGCCTCTTCAATTGGAAACTGGTTGGTGATAATGCGGTCTATCTGAAAGCCGTTTCTGACCATGGCCACCATGTCTGACCAGTCACTGAAATTGCATGCCCAGTTACCCAGCACGGAGAGGTTCCTACCCCAAATCTCCCTTTTGGCTGGGTCTAAGTGGAAGGAAAGCCGCTCCCGGACATGGTCTATCCCATGATCGCCATGTGCGACAGTCACCACCGTGCCTCCCGGCATTGTGACGTCCAACATTGTGTGAAACAGCTCCTGGTT
>JAFDHR010000069.1 GCA_019308645.1 Deltaproteobacteria bacterium | reverse complement strand
CGCCTACAAGATATCGCCATGGGATTTGCTATGTCTAAATCATTACAGAACACGAGGGCTAGCCCATAAGCAACGGTCTTACGTATGGGTAAAAGTCAGCATCAAGGGGGAGGGGAAATGTGACTTTTTACGAGGTTATCAAGTTATTGTTTATCGAACTTTTTCCGAATATGGTTAGAACTAATCCCGTCGAAACGGCACCGTCCAAACATGCAGGCGAAACAGCGGAGCTGTAAGTCTGTCATGTGCAGCGAGTGGTTCATCTGAATACTAAATTACTTATGCCCCACTTATTTCTTCTTTTCTTTTTTCAATTTTCGTTTTTCCTTTGGATTAAGCTGGGCCTTTTTCTGTTGTTCCCTTTTGCCTTTATCTTTTTTTCCTTTATCACCCATATCTGTTTCTCCTAAAAGTAAAAAGGGACCTTTGGATATCTTAATATATAACGTTGGTTCTAAAACGACTTATCAGCACATGATAAAGAATATATTTACAATAAAACCATGGCCCAAAATTGGAAAAAACAATAGCAAAATTTTAATTTCTCCCTTTTCAACGACCTACCAAATATGATTCCCACAACCTTATAACGTGGTCATCACTTTATCACGCATTTGCTATCTATTGAATTGAGCTAGGATCTCGTTGGGATCGAAAACTTTCAGGTTGGATCTTACAAAGTCCTTAGTATTTCTGGTGACGATAGAATCAACTCCGGCCATTTGACCGGCCTCGGCCAACACCGCGTCCTCAAAATCTTTGATTTTACTGTCAAGTGCACGTTCAATCACCGATCTGTTTACGGTGGCAATTTCAAATAGGCTGATGAGTTTACGCAGAGCGTTCCGAGCTTTCGACGTTGGAAGAGAATGATTAAGCAGATAGTCGATCGTTGTAATAGTTGTAGCGCAAAGGAAAGCGTCAATGCGAGATTCCTCAACAAGACAAAAGACCTCCACTGCAGCTTTTACAAAAGGCTCACGATTAAGTAAAACATCAAGCACGACATTTGTGTCAACGATCACTCTCAAAGGTACTTCTCCAGAAGATGAGCCTTATAATCATCTTCCGAGATTTCCTGCCCCTTCAAAATCCCGATAAGTGATGCTGTGGTCGGCGGCAGAATCTTTTTTGAATACGGCTCCGAACCGATCGATTCGATGAATTCAGCTAGCATGCGGGAAACGGATTTGCCCCGACGTTTTGCCTCCATTTTGGCCTTCTGCACAACTTCTTCATCCATTCGTAATGTTAATTTTGTGTTCATGACGTATAGCTTAGCCTCCAATGTACGTCAATGTCAAGTTTTTTCTCTGGGAACGTCTCACATCAGCGGCAGCAAAAAGCAGAGCGACGAGGAACGAGAAGCGCCGCTTTTTGCTGCCGCTGGATGGGATTGTTAGGCATTGGTTTCTATATGTTTTTTTTAGGTTCTCTTGGTATTCTTTGATTGTTTTTTCCAAGTCAAAGAAAAAATATGCCAGAACTCTGAAAATAGGATTGTGTATTTCACCGACCTCTGTAAACTCCAGCTTAACACCGCCATCCACTTCGGCAAATTCACCCACCCAATAACCCGAGAAGGAACCATTGGGTACAATTTCGATTTCATATCGTGAATTTTGAACCTTGCCTTTCTCTCTGAACTTTATCGGACGCCCTTTCTTTGGGTGTTCTATCCAGACCAAACCTTTATCCGTCCTATATTTACGAATAGTTTTCAATAAAACGCTTTTCTGCGTCGGCTGTGCCAATCATGATCATTTCGTCATTTTCACCAAGAGGAATTGAGGGGTCGGGGTTTATGTTTAACTCGCCCTGTGTGCTAATGGCTATAACGCTGCAGCCCGTTTGTTCCCGGATTTGATTTTCAGCAAGAGCTTTGCCCACAAGAAGTGAGGGCACTGGCGCGCGGAAAACATTCAGCCCTTCCTCAAACATCAATATTTCTCCCGGTTTCAAGAGATTAATGATGGTGTTGGCACCCATGGAAGCATATGACATAACCAGGTCAGCGCCCGCCCCATGTAATTTGGAAATATTTCTATCAAGGTTTGCCCTGCTGATAATCTGAATATCAGGCCGCAATCGCCGGCAATAAATGGTTAGATAAATATTCATAGGATCATTATGTGTCGTAATTATGACAGTCGGTGCCTCTCGTATGCCGGCTCTATTGAGGACATTGATATCGGCAGCGTTCCCGTGAATATACTTATCTTTGTTTTCAATATGCATCGAATTCTTCTCCACAACCTGATAATCAATCTGATGTTCTTCCAGGGCCTCTGCTGCTGTACGCCCGACACGGCCTCCACCCAATATCAGGACAGGAGCATTGGCAGTGTGATAAATGCGATAAATGCAGAAGATCTCATCATATTTATTGAGCTGTTCAACAGATCCGGCCAGTAAAAGGACGGTTGTGGAATTGATTCGAGTCTGGGGGTGGGGGATTTCAAATCTGCCTCTCTCCCAAATCCCGACAACTGTTACGCCGATTGTTTCCCGTAAATTGCTTTCAGCAATTGTTTTTCCTTCGAGAGGTGTGCGCATTGCAGGGGCTTCGGCAATGAGAAGCTGATCGAATCTTCCGATGACATTTGCCCCCATGCTCACTCCAAGCGTTCTTCGGGCCAGAGATTTCCCGAGCATCTTCATGAACTGAAAGACGTGAGTACTGCCGGCAAGCTGAAGAATGTCAATGGAATCATCTGCATCAGCATTCGTAACGATTGGTACTTTTTTAGAGATCTCCCTGATTGTAAATGATATGTTTGTATTCATCATATCATCATTGTTGGCAACCACCAGGGCAGCATTTTGTGTACGAAGACGCCTATATGTCTCTGGATCACCCAGATCACCTACGACTACCTTGTAGTTCAAGTCATAAAGTTCTAATGCACGATGCAAATCAGTTACGATAATGACATATTCGTAATTATATTGATTCAGTTTTTCTACGAGATTTATTGTAATAGGGTCAAAATTTGTCAGAATCACATGGCCTGTTGTGTTTTCCGGCAATTCACGTGGTGCTCTCACTCTTGATTGGGCTTCAAGCCATGGGGCATAAAAAAATTGTATAAAGGTAAAAGGGAGCATGATGAGCAAAAAAAGAATTCCGGATATAAGTACAACCATTGAAAATATTCTACCCAAATCACTTGCAAAGGTGATATCGCCAATGCCAAGAGTGGACATCGTAGTAAGCGTCCAATAAAAACCTGTAACCCAGCTAAAGTTTCTATCTTCAAAAAGCATTATGAAATGAAACAAGACGCTGTATATTATGACAATAGCTGTTAAGGCCAATAAAAACTTGAATAAGAGCTTGAAGTTCCTCTTTGTTGTTCTGCTTCGAATAAAGTAAATTACCTGGGCGGGAATATATTTCATCAAAATGAACCTCTCATTGTCAAAATTATGGGTGTTTTATTATTTAGGAGTATACAGAAATGTGAAGGATTTAAAAGAAAAACCAACGCGTTTTAACCATAAAGGGGGACTATAAAAGGGGACATTGGTTCTATAAAAGGGACTCTGTGGGTACCTCCAACCCTTATTACCTCTGTTCTGATTCTCTTATTGATTCTTGACTTACTAAATTAAAACAACAATGGAAGTGCTGACATCGCCTACACCAAAAAAATGGAAGACTTGCGATTGTTGGAAGACAAAATATCCAGAATAGAATTAGAATGGTATAATTTTTAAACAGCCAATATTGAGGAATTACAATAAACCCTGTCATTGCCAGGATAAAAATAGTCTTATCTAAGATACTCATCGGGGCTGATCGAAACTTATATTGCTTCGTAAATACCCAAAATGGTACGAAAAGGCAGTCTGAATACTTGTAAGGGTAAGGACAATGGCTGCAGAGAAAATATGAAAGCCCAAACTTTATGCCGAAGATAACAAAGCCTGAGTATATTAGCCCCCAAAGTATACTTTCCAAGTAAATCCCATATGCACCTATAATCATGAAACCATAAAATCCTAACCGCATAAGGATCTTTTGAAGAAGAGTAAATCTTTCAATTAAATTGACATGTTGGCTATTATTTTGAGGAAGCATAGATAATCTCCTTTCTTTAATGCCTGTGGGTCATGGCAGATCGACAAGCTCACCTGCCGCTATGAAGCTGAAAGTCCCGAGATTGTCGAAGGGCGCAAGCGGAATAGCGATCAGGTGGAGTGCCTTGTGGATTTATGGAAATACTGCTCATTGAACGATATGCACACTCGTTCTTTGTGATGCATCTTTATCTTTTTCAATCAGCTTGCCAAGGTTTTTGCCTATATTGAAAGCTTCCTCAAGGAATTGTGGTTTATGTGCCAGGTCACTTTTCTTCATGATATCACCGAAAAAAAACATGTCGACAAAATTTATCCCGAGGCAGTTCAGCAGGCGCTTGTAAAACTGGACCAACGTTTCGGATTCATAAACCACATTTTGTTGATTCATTGGAGTTATGATTATAGCACTTTTGCCGGATATTTTGTTTTTGGTTTGTGGATGATAGTAGAAGAAGAGTCTATCAATGAAAGTTTTCATCATGCCAGTTACACCACACCAATATAGGGGGGAGGCAAATATCAGTAGTTGGGCCTCCTGAATACTATCGCGAATTTCTGTCATGTCGTCTTGAATGGAGCAAATGGCTTCCTTCAAACACTGGTAACAACCAATGCAGTTTCCAACCTTCTTTTCCCTCAGGGTTACAAGATCAACATTGACTCCTGTGTCAGCGGAGCCTTCTATAATTTTGCTTATGAGGGTATCTGTGTTCCCCTTTACCCGGATGGCTCCATTTATGATTAATGCTCTATTATTCATTCTCGTCATTCAATAAATATTAGAATGTCTCGATTTAGCTCAACCGCCCGCCGACCAGTTTTGCAGCCAAATTTGCGTTTATTAAATTTAAAAATTTACCGAACAATTCATTCAGATCTTTCTTGTATTCCTGCTCTAAAGCTCTTGTAAGTGGTGCACCTTCTTCTATAGCCAATAAAAATTTTTGGAAAGCTGATTGATTCAATGATGCTAAAAACTCCACAAACATCATGCTTTGACGATAAAACATATGTGGCTTGAGGGCAAAGTCGCTTGGGGTTTTTTGAAATATAAAACCTCCGCTCTCATTGGGAACAAAATGCCTACCAGACTTTATGAAGTCAATTGCCTGTTCTCTTGATACGGTATGGGCGCCTCCCCCACCGGATGTATATGTGGCCAACCCCTCAGTAAACCAAAATGGTAGCCTGCTATTCTTGTATATACCAAGTTGTTGTAACAAGTGCAGGTGGGACAATTCATGGTTTAGATACATTTTTAGAATTTCATCTTTCTCGTTAAAGACTCGGGGAGATAGGAACAACTTTGTGAGTACACCTGCTCGTACGTCGGCCCCGTACATTCTGCGAAAGCTTTCCCTCGATGCACAAATATACACTCGAACTGGCTTGGCAAAAGAACGATATTGTTTTTCCTCAACTTGTTGAATTGCTGAAGGCAGAAATGTGACAACTTTATTTGCGTAATCCTTGGCACCCGGCTCGAATAAAACTCTTGGGTCGTTCTTGTGTGGGATAAAATGGCTCGTTGACCTCAAAGCAGAAACACATCGTCTTGCGAATGTACAGCCAAAAAGGGATGATAAACTAACAGCGACAAGTAAAAGAAGGATTATTCTCTTGGTAAGATTCATCAACATTTCATTTCATCCACGTTCAATGTTTCAGGGGCGCGGTTAAGAGGCTGGCAAAGTAGCGCAGCGGATTTGCCAGTCTTTCTTCAACCGCTTGTTCGCATTCAAATTGTAATTGCCTTATCCCATGCATTCGTCAGCGCAGCGATGAACTCGCCCTGTAAAAGTAAAAGGGTCCCCTCTAGGCTCGTCCCTGAGACGCTCCAGCCCCCAGGTTTCGACAACGTCCGTCCGCTTTTCGACACCTCATCAGTGGTTCACTTTCGTTCATCTCTCGAATGCTCACCTGATCCCGTCTTGCGGGATTTTTTCCTTAACGCTCACCACCATGACTCCTAATCACAGCGGCTTAAGTTGTTTTAGAACCAACGTTAATATATCAGCGGAATAAACTTTTTTGTTTTCTTGGAGTAATCTCTAAATTCATCCTTATACTTCTTCTCAAGATATCTATCGAGAGACGGAATGATATTGAAGACGAAATTCACCGACATTATCAATGGTATAACCAACATGCTAAGGCTATGAGTTACCAGAGCAAGTCCAGTGAAGAGAACGATATCTCCGAAATAGTTGATATGCATCGACAAGCTAAATAATCCCTTTGTATAAAGTCGTCCTCTGTTTTCCTCTTTTAATTTCCAAACATGCCTAGAATATTCAGAATGAGTATTGACATAGGAGCCTGACAAATAAAGCAAAATACCGATTACCTCGACAACACCCACAACCTGTTTGTTGTTTCCTCCGACCTTGGCAAAAACATAAAGAACAAATGACATCAGGACCGTGATTGTTATCGTTTCCAGCCATGTCCACTTGCGCTTTTGGAAAACCCAGACAGTAACCTGGAGTCTCACGAAGTAAATAATCAAACAAGAGGCTATGAGTATCCGCCTCACAATATCACCGGCTAGTTGGTATTGCTTCAACCATGTGTTCGATGTTGCATAGTCAGCAAACATCAGCCACAAAGTTGCAAAAACGGTAATGAGAATGCAGCAACTAAATACAGATTTATTCCAAAAAGAACTATCATATTGGTCTATGAATATCATTTATGCCTCTATCCAATACGTTATGCGCTTAACATCGCAGTTAAGCGGTGAAGCGTTGCGGAGTCCGCTTGAACTGCTTGTTCAATTTCTACATATGGTCTCATATTGCTACAACATTATTATTGATGAGTTTTGATGCTTTTTTTGTTTAACGGTTGGCGGATAAAAGAAGTTGCCGAAGGTAATTTAGGGAAATCTCTGACTTCCCTTTATCCGCTGTTATATAAAGGTACTCGCCCATCATTTTCTCAATCCCTTTAAAATATTCCACATAGGAACTTTTTTCATATATTCTTTGTAGGCATCTCCAAATTTCCTTATATTATATTCGCTCTCTTTTCTAGCTGACATCCAGAAGCAAAATAGTGATACTAAGCCTAAAATTACCGCAAGGATAGACTGAAAATCTAAAACCAAAGCAACGGACCCAATTGCCGCCCCCAAAGTCATAGGCTGACGAAAAAAACTATATATGCCACTGTCAATAAAAATAGTGGCAGCAGTAAAATCAGCGCTTTTTGGTTTACCTTTGTGCTTCAGTTCGATAATTGAACCAAAAACCAAAATAGCTGAAGGGGTATAGAGAATCCAGCCAATAACCACTAACCAAAAGATTTCAAAATGCGTCCAAGCTCCATGTTTGCCAATGGTTAGTTCAAGTGCCAACAAACTAAAAATGATACCTAAACCTATGTGCATATAGATCTCACTGGCTATATGTTCCCTAATTGCTTGGATTAACCATATTCCATTAACAATCCAGATGATAGCGCAAATACTGATACAAAGGTATATACCTGCCATCTTGTTATCTCCTTTTCATATTTTTATGGTGAGCAATTTTATATAACTTAATTTATACGAATATCGCTTTCTTATGTGCTCTTCAGCGGGCGCGGTTTTTTTGCGATCCGCTGCAAGAGCATTGTTGGGGCTAGCCCAGACTCATTGTGCTGCAGCATCAAGAACAACTAGCAACCGGTCCGTGGGATATTCTTTGAAAATCAAACTTCGCGGTGCCGGTGGTGTGTCGTCAGTGATGCTTGAGAAGCGAACCGGTCTTTGCCTCTTCATGTGGGCCTGTGCCTCTGACAATATTTGTTGCTCAATCGGACCAGTGGTGCAAACCTGCCAAATGAGCCAGAACTTTTCTCCATTTGGAAGTAGCTTGGTGCCGAGAAAATTGGTGCCATTGCGACGCCCTGGCCACTCGTCATCTGGGAGTGACTGCCCTGAGAAAATGCAAGAAATGATAAGAGACCGACCTTGCCCAGGCGGTTCAAGCCATGTCACTTTCTCTGTTACGATGGGCGTATCTCTCCACATCCTCAATTCGTTAGCTGGAATAACAAACTGCAGAGGCGTAACTATCAGGGAGCCCACATGCGTCCGGCGGAACCACTTACTTTGATGGCGTGATCCCCCCATTGCGGTAACAGCCGCCAACTCCTGCCTTGCGAATTGGGTCGTAAGTCCAGCATTACACTCGCCCGTTTCGTGTAAACTTATCTTGATATCTCCTGCGATATCACGTACGGCGGCATAAACATCACTCTTTCCATTCGGACTCCAGATTCTGAACACTGCCGATTGAGGTCCCTGGACATTTCCGACTGCAATTCGTGCCACGAAATCATCTTTTTTTGACATGTGATTTTATCGCCCCAACTATGCGGATGAGGAGCGCCCGAAGGGCGTCTGTTCGATCCGCTGGTTGTGAGGCGCTTTGCGCCGAGCAAACAGTGGATTCTCCTCATCCGCATAGTTGGGTGCTGGTTCATGCACCCAGTGTCCCAATCCAGTCGCCCAACCAGTGCGTGACGGCAATCACGACGATTGCGATCATGAGGTGTTCGCCGACGATCTTCCAAGGTGGCTTGCCCTGCGATCTTGCGATGATGTAGCTCAGAACAGTGAGAATGGACAGTCCCCATATCAAATTCACGATGATGGCAGCGGAAAGGGAGAGAAGAAGAACAGGAACCAGAAAGGTCATCGCGAACAGGAACTTGGTCAGGAAGGTCACAACGGTGGCCCCCCAAATCTCTTTGGCGGTGTGAGTGTTCTCTACTTCCTCTGAAACGTGGATACCCAAGGCATCTGAAAACGCGTCAGCAACGGCGATTGTCAGAATCCCGGCGAGGACCACAATTTTGGAATGCGTCCCTGAGTGGAGACCGACCATGAGACCGAGGGTCGTGATGACAGCCGATGTCAGCCCAAATGAAAAACCTGTGCGCAACGAATCCTTCATCTGTGTGTTCTCATCTTAGCACCCAATGACCTGCATCACTTGCGCCAAGTCGAGTAGCCCGAAGGAACCTCCCCCTCAGGCCCTCACAGAACCGTACGTGAATCTCTCGATTCATACGGCTCTTATCGTCCAACTGTCATTAACCCGTAAACGCCAGTGTGC
>JAFDHR010000068.1 GCA_019308645.1 Deltaproteobacteria bacterium | reverse complement strand
AAAATATCCACCTCCTCGCTCAATCCCTCATGAATTATTCACAATCAATCAGGATGTTTCTGTAACGGAGCTTAATTATGGAGGAGCTCCTGTCTGAGTGGGGCTGCGAGGTAGTTCATTCTGTTTTTGTCTTATATAGAAGCAAGCTATTGGAAACTACTGTAATGCTGCTTATGGCCATGGCCAGGGCAGCAAATATGGGATGAAGTTGTCGTAAAAATGCAGGAAGAAATTCAAAAGAATAGAGCACCCCTGCCGCAACAGGGATAAGTACAATATTATAAAAGAAGGCCCAGAAAAGGTTCTGTCTGACTGTTCTCATAGTCGCCCTACTCAATTGAATGGCCTTTGCAATACCCTTCAGATTACCACTGGCCAGGATCACATCGCCGGACTCTATGGCTACGTCAGTCCCTGTCCCAATAGCAAGGCCTACATCTGCCTGGGCCAATGCCGGAGCGTCATTTATGCCATCACCAACCATTCCGATTTTCTCACCTTTATCCTGAAGTTGTCTGATTTTTCCAGATTTTTCCTCAGGCAGCACCTCTGCAACTATCTCATCAATATTCACCTCCGAGGCAATTGTCCTGGCAGCATGTTCATTATCCCCTGTAAGCATGACTACCTTCAAGTTTTGCTCATGAAGCTCTTCAATAGCCTCTTTCGATTCGGGCTTTACCGTATCTGCTACACCTATAAGGCCTGCAAATTTTTTATCAACCACTACCATAATCACCGTCTTTCCCTCATCCTGTAAAGAGCGCACCTGATCTTTTACACCATCAAAGGTAAAACCCATCTCATCAAACCAATTGGGCTTTCCCACCAAAACCTCCTGCTCCTCTATTTTCGCCTGCACTCCCAACCCCTTAAAGGCCCTGAAGGCATTTGGCTCTAAAAGATGAATCCCTCTCTTTTCCGCTTCCTTGACTATGGCCTGTCCCAGTGGATGTTCAGATCCTCTTTCCACTGATGCCCCGAATCTTAGAAGTTCCTCTTCATCCTTGATAAGTGCACCAGACACAATCACGTTGACCACAGAGGGCTTACCCATGGTGATGGTCCCGGTTTTATCCAGAACTATCGTATGAAGTTTTGTGGCCATCTCCAAAGACTCACTGTTTTTAAACAATATTCCCTTTTCTGCACCCTTCCCGGTTCCAGCCATGATGGCCGTAGGTGTGGCAAGCCCAAGGGCACAGGGGCAGGCAATCACCAGTACCGCAACCAATCGAAGCATTGCCGGGATAAAATTACCTCCTATGGTCCACCAGAGGATGAAGGTCAGAAAGGCGATCCCGATTACTCCAGGGACAAACACGGCTGCGACCCTATCCGCCAGGGCCTGAATAGGGGCTTTGCTACCCTGGGCCTCCTGAACCAGCCGGATTATCTGGGCCAAAACAGTATCCTTTCCGACCCTGTTAGCCTCGAACTTGAGGCGACCTTCACCGTTGATAGTGCCTCCTGTAAGCTTGGCTTTGGGATGCTTATCAACTGGAAGAGGTTCCCCGGTCAGCATAGATTCATCCACTGACGACTCGCCTTCCAAAACTACCCCATCAACAGGAATACTTTCACCAGGATGAACAATAAGGACATCGCCTACCTTGATTTGTGAAAGGGGAATGTCCCTTTCCCTTGCATCCTCCAAAATCGTTGCGCTTTTTGGCCGTAGTGCAATTAGCTTACGGATGGCGCCACCTGTTCGACCCTTTGTTCTGGCCTCAAGCATTTTACCCAACTTGATGAGGGTAATAATCACAGCAGAGGTTTCAAAATAGACATGCTCGCCAAAGGGAGAATAAAGAAGCACAGCAAGGGAATAAAAATAGGCAACCGATGATCCCATAGCCACTAACACGTCCATATTAGCACTGCCATTTTTAAGGCTTTTCCATCCCCCGGTATAAAAATCCCAGCCCGTGTAAAACTGAACAGGGGTGGCAAGGGCAAAAAAAAGCCAGTTAACCCACACAGCATGGGCCCATATCCCTATAAGACCAAAGTCCCTTCCCATGCTGAGAAAAAACAGTGGTACAGTGAATATGAGGCCTGTTAAAAATTTTCTTGTCTGGTTTTGTATCTCCGCTTTTCGGGCAGCCAGTTCCGTGTCTTCACCCTCAATTAATTCATCCGGTCGAATGGCACCATACCCGGCCTTTTCTATGGCAGCAATCATATCGTCTATGGTTGTTAGGGTTGGGATGTATTCCACGTGTGCGCGCTCCGTGGCAAAATTGACTGAGGCCTTGACCACACCGGGAACCTTCTTGCTCAAGGTCCTTTCAATGGTCATTGCGCAGTTGGCACAGGTCATACCTGTAAGGGGGATCTCTACCGTTGCCGTAACGACGCCATAACCTGCATCATGAATCTTGTCTGTCAGATCCTTTATTTGAACCTGATCCATATCAAAGGAAACAGAGGCCTGTTCTGTGGCAAAATTCACATTCGCCTCTTTTACACCCGTAACTTTTTTCAGGCTTCTTTGTATAGTAAGGGCGCAGTTGGCGCATGTCATGCCGGTGACTGGCAGGGTAACATTTTTATCGGACATTGGATTATCCTTTATATTATTATTCTAGATCAAAGTTACTCAGCGGCTGGATAGTTAATCTCCTTCAAGTAGGACTTTATTTTTTCCAACGTCGCTGGTAAATCCCATTGCACGGTGATTTCCTTTGTGTTGGCGTCTCCTTTTACTTCTTCTATTCCTTTTATTTCCCCCAGTTCTCTTTTAATGGTCATAACACAGTGATCGCACGATATATTAGGGATTGACAATGTGATCTTTTCCATAGGGACTATCTCCTTTTTGATGATAAAAAAAGGAAAATGAGTTTTCCTTGAAAATGGCAATGCGTGGAATGGAAAATGAAAGCACTGATTATTCTTTTACTGATACGTCGCCACAATCTTAACTGTTAAGTGTTCCATATTTGAATATTACAGGCGGTGAACCTTTGCTCAGGTCCGATATTGAAAAGATAGGAGAATATGCAACTAAAAATAGTATTTTTGATTCACTGTCATGGCATCCTCGCCATTCCTGCACTCATCCCACATTTTCAGACATGTATTTACCCCCACAACATCATGAGGGTGATTTTGGTTTGACACACAAGGTCGAATCCCTTATAGCCAGAGTTCGAAAAAGGAAGTTCTTATACGGCCACCATAGTCGAGCAGCTAATGAAATCGTTTTGGAAAAAGATGGCTTGATTTATCCTTCTTTGCCACCTTCGCCAATCCTAATGAGAATACGATTGAGCATAGAAGAATCTATGTGCAATCCTACAGCTATTAGCCGCTCAATTTCAGGTTTTGCAAAATTAATCAAACCTTTTCTTTTTGCCATCAAAATTAAACCAAGAGAACCAATCAAGGGGATGTCAAAAAGAGTAGCACATTTGCGTGCCTGTAAATCGTCTAAGACAGCACCTGTTTGGGCTTTTCCTAATGCCAGGGTTAAAACCTCGCTTTCGCCTTGACCCAGGTCCCATGCAGTAATTGAAGGATGTATTTTTGAGACATTCTCCTGCACTACCTCAGAATTGTGTGAAATTTCTAACAGATAGGGCTCAATAGATCTTTTTGTCTCAACTTCCCGTATTACGCCTTTCGGAATTATCCATACTTTAGCTAATGGACTTACTGTTTTTAAAAGTTCAGCTTTTCCAAGTAATATTATGGGAGATGCATTGAGTACCCAATTTTCAATCATAACCAGCCTCTCGAAGTATTTCTTCTGCTGAATACTGAAAAGGAGAGACCTTAAATCTTGCCAGCTCCAGCAGAAAGTCCTCACGGTTCATGCCTGCTATTTCAGCAGCTTTCTCTTGGGAGACAACCCCCATTTCGTACCATTTAGCTGCCGCAGTCAGGCGTAAATCCTTCGAAAACTCTTCTGGTGTTTTTTTAAGTACTGAAAATATGCTTAAGGGCAATGTTAGGCTTATCGTTTTAGTTTCCATGTTATCTTCCTCTTAGGGTTTTAATCATTAACCTCTAAGTATAATGAATAATGGAAGGAAATCAACAAACCATTTAATCCTTAATAAAAATAAATTAGCCATCCCAGTTAAATCCGCTGCAGTGAAATATTCTTCGCATTCCATGGCATCCTCTCCCTTCCTGCACTCATCCCACATTTTCAGACATGTATTTGCCTCCACAACATCATGAGGTTGATTTTGGTTTGACACACAAGGCCGAATCCCGGATAGCCAGAGTTCGAAAAAGGAAGTTCTCATCAACTCAACAACCAACAGTTGATGTGAAGACGCTGCTCACTTTGCCGATGAGAGCGCCTTCTGCCCATAGCCTCAGCCATTCTATAGACATGACCATACATGCTGTAAAAGATGACTTTTACCTTCATTGCAATACCTCCTTTTTTTGATTGATGGGTTGCCTTGTAAAATAGTCTTTGTTTACAAAACGCTCTCCTATTCTCATAAACTAACCATTGAATAGAGTATGAGGATGTCTTTTTTCGCTTTATGGTCCAATAAATGAATAATTCTGAAGCGAAGCGGGAGTAATTAATCGTGCTCTGTATTAAGTCGCTTATGCTCCTTGAACATACATTTATTCATGACCACCAGGAGGCCTGCATCTTTAGCTCTCAATGCCGCTTCCTCATTAATAACTCCTTCCTGCATCCACACGACCTTAGCCCCGGTTTTGATTGCCTCATCCACAATAGGCATCACCTCTTGCGATCTTCGGAATATATCGACTATCTCTATGGGTTCGGGAATAGAGCTCACGTCAGCGTAGCTCCTTGTACCGAGTATCTCTTGTGCATCCGGATTGACCGGAATCACCTTGTAACCGTGGTTGATAAGATATTTGGCTACTCTGTGGCTCGGTCGGTTAGGATCTGGTGATAGGCCAACTATAGCAACAGTGCGGTATTCTTTCAGGATTTTTGCTTCGAGCATTATACATTCCAGTTAAAATGTGTCTGTCTCTTGTTCAAATCAGAGGGCTGTTTTTAAACAAACAAGGCCCATGCAGAACTTCTCAACTGGGCAGAAAGGCCTTCATTTTTATTTCGGAACAGCCCTTCTAAGTAACTAAGGAAAAGTCATTGATGACTTCATGACTACTTGTGCTAAATTTATTGCTAATTTTTGTTTGAACCTTTGGGAGTTTCATGATAGACAGGCAAGCTTATCTTAAAGGATGTTCCCTTCCCTTCCTTACTCTTCATAGATAAGGAACCGTCTGCATGCTCTTCGATAATCCTTTTTGAGATACAGAGGCCTAAGCCTGTCCCATGTTTTTTAGTGGTAAAGAATGGGGAAAAGATTTTCTCTTTATCTTGTTCAGGGATCCCGCATCCTTCATCGGCCACGGTGATTTCCACCTGGTCGCCGATCAAACTGGTCTGGATTGAGAGGACTCCTCCATGTTCCATAGCATCCATAGAGTTTTTAAACAGATTTAAAAATACCTGTTTCAGGTTGTACCTGTCGCCAGTCACCAGTAGGGCCTTATCGTCTATTTTTAACTCAGTTCGGATATTCTTCTTTTCGCAGTCATCCTTTAACATGAAATAAATCTCCTGCAAAAGCTCCTTTAGATCCACCTTTTCAGAGGCAATGGCTTTTGGCAAATGAAATTCCCTCAGATCTGTCAGTAGTTTTTCCAGTCGTGTAACCTCGTCAGTGATGACATTCAGTTTTTTGAGATGTTTCTCGTCGTCAATAACTCGGCTCAACTGTTGAGCAAAGCCACCAATTAACATTAGCGGGTTCTTGATCTCATGGGTTATCTCCGCAGCCAGTTGGCCAAGGGCAGAAAGCCTCTCCGAACGGATGATTTGTTCCTGAAGTGCCTGTTTTTCAGTCATATCCCTTACAATGCCTGTAAAAAAAAGCCTTCCGTTTACCTCTGTGACCGAAAATGAAATGGATGCAGGAAAGGTAGTACCGTTCCTCCGGCTGGCTAACGTTTCTGTTTCGTGTCCAATGCGCCCTGGTATTCTGGTTTTTACATAGCGCGTTACCGCCTGGCGGTGGTTTTTGCTACAACTGGGTGACATGATGACATTAAGATCACGTCCAATAACCTCTTTTCGGCTGTAACCAAAAATTTCTTCTGCTGCCTTGTTAAAAAATAAGACCGTATGGTTTTCGTCTATGGTTACAAATGCCTCATTCGTGTTTTCAACTGCATTTTTTAAGATCACCATTTCCTGATTTTGTTTGCTGTGATTATCTTTTGTTTCCATGGGTAATGTTACATTTAATAATTTTTTTGTTAAATTTAGGCCTCTTTTTTAAACAAGGCTCTTTCAATCATTCCCCAAAGCTATCATTCCTATACACACCGCTTGTTGCAATCCTTGAGTTTAATTACAATTAATCAGTCTTTCTTCACTTTTCTATCGTGACGAACCTCGCCAACATACGTTAGCCCAGTCCGTGTCAAAACCGGGCCGATCAACTCAAACAGTACAGTTGATGCTATGACAACAGGGAGAATTATTTCGCCAAGGTCAGGGCGACGCTCAATTACAACAAGTGCCATTCCCAGGGCAACTCCTGCCTGGGGTATCAGTGACATTCCCATCCATCGGCGCATCAATGGCTCAGCGTGGCTTATGGCACCTCCTGTCCAGCCACCTAGCAGGCGCCCAATTATCCGAAGAATTATGTAGGCGGATCCAACAAAGCCTATTTGAAAAAGCATTTCGATGTGAAGCGAGGCCCCAGCTAACACAAAAAACAGGATCATAAAGGGCCATTCGATACCTTCAATGGCATGGAAGGGGCGTATATGGTGGCGAGCCAGATTTGCAACAACGCATCCTAAAACCATCGAGGCCAATAGAAATGAAACCTTTAGCCATATGGCAATCCCGCCACAGAGAAAGACCACGCCCAACGCCTCAACCAGGGTAGGTTCTCCCGGTCTAATCCGACCGGTTAAATAGGCCATCGGGATGCCTAAGACAATCCCTATAAGGAGGGCACCGCCGAGTTCCCAGGCACCATTAAGTAGCGGAGCTATACTATTACTCTGTCCTATGAAGGCATGTACCGCGGTGAGCATGAAACTGAATACAATGAGGCCCCATGCGTCATCAACTGCGACGATACCCAGCATGGTGCGCGTGAATAGACCATCTGCTTTTGTTTCGTGAACAACATCGGTCGTTGCGGCTGGATCGGTTGCAGTAGCGATGCCTGCGAGCAGCAAGGCTATATCCATCGGTAAACCAATCAGTAGAAGGCCAATTAGCACCGCTAATGCTGTTACAACAACTTCGGCCACGGAGATCCAGAGCACTAATTTGCCATGCTGACGAAGCAAGGGGAGGGTAAATTTTTCTCCCAAAAGGAATCCAATCATGATCAGTGCCATGTCCGTGACAATAGAAAACCATTTTTCTTCGTTTGGAGATAAGAAATCTAAGCCTCCTGGGCCGATTACAAAGCCAAATATCAGCAGCAATGTTACGCGTGGCAGCCGGGTCCGCCGGCCAATCACATCAGTTGCAAGACCCAGAAGGAGTAATATGCCTAATGTAATGAGTGTTTTGCCTGTATCATCCATATGTCCTCACAAACAATGGAGGAAGTGCCGGAAGCCTCCCGGTCTATACCCAATCTCTGCTGTGCTTACTCAGAAAAAGGTTTTTGAAAGGTTTCTTTATTGCTCTGAATTTTGTGATAGTATTAAAAGATAACCTTCAGGACACCATCAATTTCCCGTAGAGCGTTTACGATTCCTGAGGCTTCGCTGGGATCCAGCGCCTCGACATTAATCTCGGATAATGTTTTATACAACTCGTTGAAGGCAGCCCTTACATCCAGGTCGTTGTCCATTTTCTCTGCAAAACTCTGCTTGAGTCTTTGGGCAACCCTTGCATCAGGTTTCGTCCTTTGAGCTATCTTTTTTACTATAGTGCGCACAATCCTCCTGAATTTTTTCAACGTATCGACTGCTACACGCATGTTCCCATCTGAATAATTAAGCTTTTGACGATAGTGGCAATATATTAGAAAGAACCTAATCTCTTGAATCTCGTATCCTTGTTCCAGAAGTGTGTCGATATAATATATATTCCCTTTGCTCTTTGACATCTTCTGGCCATTTACATAAAGGTGCTGACAATGGAGCCAGTATCTCGCCATAGGATATGTCCATACTGATTCAAGGATTGCTCGTGTGTAGTCGTGGTGCCGAAAAAGATTATCAAACCCGCCACAGTAAATGGAAAGGGTTTCATTAAAGTGTTTGAAGATCATACTTGGATCCTGAATATTCCAAGAAGGTCTCCCTTTTCCAATACTTGTGTCCCAGTAAACTGTATCGGCTTTTTTATATCCATGCCAGAGGATAAAATCCCCCAGGTTCCAGCGCATTCCTGGATATGTATCCCTATGAAAACGTCTCTTTTTTAATGGCCATCTAGTCATGTCCAGCCCATAAATCTCTCCAAATCCAGGGAATTTTAGTGGTTCGAAGTAAACATTTCCTTGATTCCAGTATGCAACCTTGAGATCGAGGAGACGGTTTATAATCTCAACAGCTTGATCAATGGCATCAGAGGCCTTAGGAAGGTAATCCGGTATCTTCATACTTAAAAAATCTATTTCCTCTATAAACTGCCTGATATTTTCCTCTGTAAGGTGGGTTACGCTTTGTTGCCTTTTTTTTGCCTCCTTAAGAGCTTTGTCTTCGATGTCTGTAAAATTCATTCCTCTTTTGACAGTGTAGCCTGAATATTCTAAGTATCGAACCACTATGTCTTCAAACAAAAATGTCCTGAAGTTTCCAATATGAGATCTTTGGTAGACTGATGGGCCACATGTAAATATATTTATAACCTTTTCATCGACTGGTCGAAATGTCTCAACTGTTTTTCCTAATGTGTTTAATAATGTGAGCATATTTGTAAAGTAAACCCCATTTTGAGATAAAAAATAAACGCTTCAAAAATTGTCTTTAATTTCGAAAGGTTGCAAAATTTGTATCTGCTCAATAATTTAAGGGAGGGCAACTTGACCTTATAGTTATATGATCTGTCTATATTATCTCCCGACATGTCGGGAAAACGACAACTAATCTTAAGTTATATTTAAGGGCATAAGCAAAAAAAGATACCCATGCCCTAACAAAGCAATAAATTTCCACAGGATTTTGAGCAATTACCAAAATTTCATAAAAATTTTTAAGCTCCTACATGAATCATTGGCAAATAAATATCAAAATCTTCAAATTTTTTCATGTTATCTTTTTCTATTTCGATGAGTTTATAATGGCCCATTTCCATTGTTGCTACGTACTCTATGGTCTTCTTTAGTTTGGGATTGCTCTCATACAATTTTGCCAATTCATTATAAAAATCATATGATGCTTTTTCTGCGTTCATGGCCATTAAAAACACCTCACTAATAGGCATCATCTCATCAGTGATTATTAATTCTGGCAGTGGCACAGGCGACTTTTCGGGGATTTGTAATTCTTCGTTAGGAAATTTTTCTTTATAGATTCCCTCAATAATGTTTCGATGTTTTACTTCTTCAGAGGCGAGGAAGGTGAGTTTATCTTTTAGCAACGCATTATTAACCCTATTAGCTATATGTTGATAAATCTCTTTGCTATCTATCTCGCTTTTTATTGCTGCCACAAGGAGCGTGTCTTCACTAAATTTGCTCAAATCCATATCTATACCTCCTTTCTTATGGGATTATTTTTAAATATTCGATATCTTCAATATCTCGGATTACTATTTTTATGCTTATTATCGTCCGAGAAAAATCCTACCCCACATAGGTAACATTGAAACCGGAGGATTTTAACTCCTTGGCTATCGGGCCAGCATCTTCGCTCTTTAATCGTAAAACTACCAGCCAATCTTTTTCCCACTCCTCAGGCGGGAGGGTCATCATACTCAACAAGAGCGTTTTGTTCTTATCAAGGATTTCCATGATCCTTTTCATATTACCAAACTCTTTAGAAGTCCTTATATCTATTCTCTTGCCCTTTTCTCGTACCCCTAAGACCCTTGTTATTATCCTCACAATATCTGACTCGGTAACAACGCCAACAAGTCTGTTGTTTTCCACTACTGGAAAACCACCATAGCCCTTTTCCTGTCCCACTTGCAATGCCTCTTCAGCCGGCATATCAGGTGATATGGCAAAGGGGTTCTTGACCATGATCTCTTTGACAGTCATCTTGGTCAGAAGATAATGCAATTCATGGATGCTCAGAGATGTCGCTGGTGAAGGCGATGCCTCTAAAAGCATGTGCTTGGTTACAAGGCCTACCAGTTTATCCTTTTTCATAACCGGCAGCCTTCTAATCTTGTGGGCCTCCATTATCTTTCTGGCATCATCAATTAATGTTTTTTCATCAACGCTTACCACATTCGTACTCATAATATTTCTTATTTTCATTTTTTCCCTCCTTTTTTTGATGTTTACAAACTATAATCGTAACCGTTCACGGTTCAGGGTTTCCCGATGAAATCAGCGATTTTTTTGGGCTGATTTATTTGACTTCATAATGGCAGTGTGTCCGAATTATTTCCCATCAATCCAACTAAGGCGTTTCCTTTTTATCATTTAATGTCTAATTAAA
>JAFDHR010000067.1 GCA_019308645.1 Deltaproteobacteria bacterium | reverse complement strand
TACCTGCTCTAAAGGCTGTTATCTGTGCTGTCAAAGAGCATTTTGCCATCTGGTGGCGTCATCTGAAAAAAGTCCTTACACTATCTTGCAATGCTTACCCGCACACGTCCTTAAGCGAGGTCTAAATAAAACTCGACTTTTTACGAGCTTATCAATCTTACAGAGATAAAATCAAGATTTACTGAAAAGAGAAACTGGGGTAGGACACTGAAATCGTTAAAAATAACAGATCCAAAACCCGTCCAGGGTATCCGGAAACACACCGAAAGCCTGTAGTAACACTCCAGTTTTTCAAATATGCCATAATTGCCTGATTACTTTATCCTTTCTCAGATTCGTATATTTACAAAACGCAAACGGGAGTATCGGAATTCTAGAAAAAGTATTTTTTCCTTGACAAGGTGATAAACGTCGGCATAATAGTCTCCTAATATGAACATTAGTTCAAATAATGAAACAAATGCTTTGCACGAGGGCTTCTTCGGAATAAGAGCTTTCATTTATTTTGGAAGATTTCCTCTGAATTAAGCGTATTTAATGTGGCCTGAAAAAAGGCAAAAACCAAAAACTAGAAAGGAGGAGACATGGCAAAGATAGATGATGTTAGGGCATTTATGGAAAAGATGGGTATCCCTGGGAGAGATTTATATGATTTACCTACCTCGAAGGCGACCTTTCCCGATGGGGCTAATTATCGTATAGAGATTGCAGGCATAGAGAGACCCTCAACGATGAAGGCTATGCTGGAAGAGGCGAAGAAGAGGGATTTGCCTATTCACCGGGCGATTGCCACGGTAGGCGGTGCAACGTACTGCGATTTTTCTGAGTTGAAGGAAATGGCTCATATGGCGAATGAGTCTGGGATTGAGGTCATTATGACAGTTGGTCACCGCCTTGGCTGGGATGCTGGTGCGAAATCAGCTGTTACGTCGGAGGGTCAGCAAAACGGTTGGCGGCACCGTGGATCGGATAATATCTCCTATTTTATTGCGGATCTTATGCGTTGCGTAGATGCCGGATTCCGTGGGTTTTTGATCTATGATGAAGGGGTGCTTTCCATTGTGGCGGCGATGAGAAAAGAGGGGGTGTTGCCTCCGGAGACGATCTTTAAGCTGTCTGTTTTTACCGGTTATGCGAGCGCAGCCGGTGGGAAAGTTCTTGAGTCAATGGGAGCTGACACCTTTAACCCGGCAGCGGATCTGTCTCTGCCTATTCTTGCGGGGATCCGCAAGGCGCTGAGTATTCCACTGGATATATATATAAGTATAGTGGATTCCTTTGGGGGGATGTTTCGAGTATATGAAGCGGCTGAGATAGCAAGGGTGGCATCTCCGTGTTACTTCAAGTTTGAGCCTGGGGTTTCTGAAGGAGTGATTTACAAGCCCTGGGTAACGGAAGAATTCCACGAGAATTTGGTGCGGACAAAGGTAAAAATGGCAGCTATTGTACGGGAGGTTGTTGAGAGGACTAACCCGGCCATTAAGATGTCCGGTGCTGGCCCTGAGGACCTGGTGCTGCCCGTTGCCGTATGAGTTGCCGTATATAAGAGAATTCAAATTGGTATTAATGAATTATAAAAATGAATATTTTTGGAGGTATTAAAATGAGCGAAAAAAAAAGAAAGATTTTTGACCTTTCTCTTCCCTGGGGAAGAGATATCCCTACTTTTGGGATGTCGTTAAGTTTCTACAACCCCCCCATGATTGCCACGTACAGCCACTTTGGTGAGACCATGCTGGAGCAGGATCGTCTCGCTGCAGCAAAGCCGTTTACTGACACGTTATTGTCATTTTTTTCTCATACAGGTACTCACTTTGATTCACCGATACATTGCAGCAAGGATGCGTGGTCGATTGATCAGGTCCCACTTGACCGTTTGTGGGGGGAAGGCGTTGTTGTTGATATGCCAAAAGGGGAGCTTGAAGAGATAGGTCCCGAGGATCTGGAAAAGGCAACCCCTGAAATACGAGAGGGTGATATTGTGTTAATTGACACAGGGTGGAACAGAAATTTCTGTGGTCCAATAACTAACTGGGATAAAGCAGTGTACTATGCCACTAAAAATCCTGGTATTACAAGGGAAGGAGCGCAGTGGCTGATTGAAAAGAAAGTCAAGGTAGTTGGTACTGATCATCTGGGAGTAGACCACCCCAAATATTGGGATTCAGGAGATGGCACGTGGCCGGTACACAGGGGGTTGCTCTCCAACAACATTCCAATGCTTCAACCTCTTGGAGGCCAGATTGACGAGGTAGCGGGGAAGAGGTGCATGATATGCTGTGCGCCTGTTAATTATGTAGGGGGTGATGCATTTCCAGTGAGAGTGCTCGCGATGATAGAAGAATAGAGCGTGCTTAGTTTTACCAAATCATAAGGAAGAAAAATGAACTGAGCGCTTAGAGGTAATAAAAATGGCAAAGAAAAAGAGCATATTAGAATTTCAAAAGATGAAGAAGGATGGAGAAAAAGTAACATGGTTAACGAGTTACGATTATCCCACTGCAATGTTTGCCGAAAAAGCCGGTATTGAAATGCTTTTGGTGGGCGATTCAATGGGTATGTGCGTATACGGCTACCCGTGGGGAACCATTCCCGTAACCATGGACCAGTGTATCGCTCACACAGAGGCAGTTCGGAGAGGAGCCCCAAATACCTTTGTGGTCGGTGACATGCCTTTTATGTCCTATCAAACAACCCCGGAAGAGGCGGTGAGAAACGCAGGCAGGTTTTATAAGGAGAGTGGGGTTGACGCCATCAAACTGGAAGGTGGTAGGCGTATCATAGACATGATAAAGGCTATCGTAAATGCCGGAATGGTTGTCTGTGGCCACATAGGCCTTACTCCTCAAAGCTCCGGACAGCTTGGAGGATTCAAAGCGCAAGGAAGGACGGCTGAGAGTGCCTTTGAATTGGTTGAGGATGCGAGAGCAATTCAGGAGGCCGGCGCTGCCTTCTTGTTGCTTGAAGCTGTACCACCTGAAGTGGGAAAATTTATAGCAAATGACCTGGAAATACCAGTGTACGGGATTGGTGCAGGTCCTGACGTTGACGGACAGCTTCTCATCGTAAGCGATATGTTGGGAGTGTTTCAGGCATTCACCCCAAAGTTCGTCAAGGTTTATGCCAATTTGGCAGAACAGATAGTCAAGGCGATGGAAGAGTATGAGAAAGATGTTAAGTCATGTAAATTCCCTGAGGAAAAACATTGTTATAAGATGATCGAGGGGGAATTTGAAAAAATGCTGGAATTGGCTACTAGGTAGTGCCCAGCCGCTAATGAAATAAGTGGACCATCAAGTGTCCAATTCAGAAATGAGCAATTTTTTACAAGATCAAGGAAATCAAAGGGTTAAGTGGAGACGTACTGCAGTAGGTCGCACATCGAATCCCGACGATTGACGCTGACCTGTCCCGAAGCAGACGGGCGTTTGTGAAAAAGGACCATTTCTGGATGGATACTAGGTAGCAGTCGGTTTTGGTTAGACTTGACTGAGGCCGAACCGCTTCATGGCGCGTTGACATTATTTAAAACTAAAGAAAGGGGGTAAAGCGGGGTAGCATCAAAAGGGTAACGAAACGTTTTTTAGTAAAAACTGTAATCTGATACAAGGAGGTTTGAAATGTTACAGAGAACGAGATGGCAGCTTTTTATGGTGATGGTAGCCGTTATGACGATGCTAACCGTTCCTTTTTTTGAGGGGGGAGCTGCAGCGGCAGAAAAATCTCCCGTGAAGATAGGGCTGGTAACATGGCGAGAAGGCCCTTCTTTAGCGGCCGGGCGCTTGTTCGTTAAAGCATTCCAGAGCGGAATCAAGTATATCAATGAACGGGGAGGCATCTTAGGCGGCAGAAAGGTTGTGGGCGTTATTGCTCCTCAAGGGCCAACCGGTGAAACGGCAAAGGCGGGTGCCTTGAAACTGGCTATGAAAGAAAGAGTGAAGGCACTTATAGGTCCACATTGGGCTATGGCAGCCCCTGCGGGGTTGGCAGTTGCCAAGAGATACAACCTGCCGTTTCTGAGTTTGCAAGGAGGCACATGGCTGTATAAACAAAAATATCCTGCCACTGCAATCTTTGCTGCCAATGCATTTGGGAGAACGAATGCTCAGATAAAATGGGCAGAGAAAAAAGGCTTTAAGAGAGCCGTAATGGTTTTTTCCGACATACCATACAATCACGATGTGGCAGACACAATTAAGGCCAGGTGGGAAAAACCTGGGTCCCCGGTAAAGGCAGTTGATTTTATCTGGTATACTTTTGGCCAGACAGAACTGAAAAAGGAGTTAACGAAAGCAGTAGGTCTTAATCCTGATTTGATATGGAGTGAGGCGTGGTCATCGAACGTTGACGTCTCGTTGGTAAAGACTCTTAAGGAGCTCGGATATAAGGGGGCTATTGCCCTTGTTCCTTCTATCACCAGAGAGGCTGTCCAAAAAATGCCCAAGGAGATTTCCGAAGGCGTGTATGTATTCAAAGAGTGGGCCTACGATCCTGATGTACCTGAAAACAAAGCCTTCTACGATTACTGGATGAAAATGTGGGGCGAGCCGCCTGACTATAATGAAGAGGTTATATGGTCTGAAACGGTCTTTGTTCTTTTGGCTATGGATAAAGCTGGTACCGAGGGAGACGGCACTAAAGAAGGCCTGATGAAGATAGCCAAAGCTATGCATAGCCTGAACTGGGTCGGCCCACATGGTGTGCCTGTTAAGCTAAGTGAAGGGGGGTTAGCCCTCTGGGAAAGACTGGCTATGACTCAGATAAGAAATAAGGAATTCGTGCTGGTAGATTATATAGCGATGACCCCCGGTGAGTGGCTCCCCTGGTTAAAGTAAAGCTTTCGATCAATCTGTCCCATTGTCTGATAGTACCTAAGTAGAAAGGGAAGGAGCGGTTGCCACTACTGTGACGAGATGATAGGTCGAGCGGCAACTGCTCTTTCCAAGGGGCAAAAAAGATATGACTATGACGTCGGTATTTGCTCAGCAGATTTGGAACGGCTTGGTGACCGGGATGGCCTATGTGCTATTTTCCATGGGCTTGAACTTGATCTTCGGAATACTGGGTGTGATCAATATGGCCCATGGTGAACTTTACATGTTGGGTGCCATGCTGCTCTGGACCACAACGACCATTCTTCACCTAAACTTTTTTTTGGGCATATTCCTCAGCGTAGTTGTTGTGGCCCTTATAGGGATTGTTTTCAACCGGTTGGCTGTGAAGCCTATTATTGGGGCTGATCCTTTGAGTATCATGTTATCGACAATGGCGATGAGTGTCATCTTGATGAACTCTACCATGGTTCTATGGAACACCGATGCAAGACCGATAGAGACCCCTTTCAAGGGATCAAGGGCCTTGTGCGGTGCTGTTCTCTCGGATGCAAGTCTTGTTCTATGTGGTATCGGCACAGCAGTGTTATTCGGAATACACTTTTTCTTAACAAGGACCACAATTGGCAAGGCGATGCGGGCTACTGCTCAGGACAGGGTGGGTGCCCACTTGATTGGAATAGATGTCAATTGGATATATGCATTTACTATGGCTGTTGCAGCAGCTTTAGCGGCAATTGCCGGCACGATAATAGGACCAATCTGGGTTGCATATCCGGCGATGGGTCAGGATATGCTCTTAAAAGGCTTTGCGATTGTAGTGGTAAGTGGTCTGGGGAATCTTAGAGCTTGTGTGATAACAGGACTGCTGCTAGGCGTTACAGAGGCCCTTTTTAGCCAATACATATCCATGTATTACAGGGATGCCTACGCGTTTGGAATTATGGTTATTGTGTGTTTGCTGAGGCCTCAAGGATTATTTACTCGTGCATAGGGACTTAGATTGGCGTTGCTGAGTTTCTAAAAACGGGTGTTATGACAAGGTAAATAATTAACTAGCTCTATGTTTTTTGCGTAATGAGGCTCACCCTGGAGGGTAATCCGTTGGGAAAGAATAGACCTTTTATCTATCTATTGATTTTGACCATATTAGCGGTTTTTCTTCCTCTCATACTGAAAGGAGCATACGTAAGGCACCTTCTGGTCCTGAGTATCATTTTCAGTATCCTGGCCTTGAGTCTTGATATTATTATGGGATACATGGGGCAGTTTTCTTTTGGGCATCAGGCCTTTTTTGGTTTGGGGGCTTATACGACGGGCATACTGACCGTGAAGGCTGGACTTCCGGTATGGTTTTCGTTCATTGCCGGCGTGGCCTCAGCAGGAATTTTCGGTTTGTTTATTGGCCTCATTTCCCTTAACCGAGCGAGGGGATTCCTTTTAGGCATAATTACTTTGGGGCTTGGAAAAATTGTCTGGTTGGTTGCTATGAAATGGTCCTATTTCACAGGAGGGAATCAGGGATTACCGGACATCCCTTTTATCACCTTGCGAGTCCCTTTCCTGGGAAAGATATCGCTAAACTCAGAGTTTTCATACTACTACTTTGCCCTGATTTTACTGATATTTAGTATTTATGTTATTTACGTATTTGTGAATTCACGATTCGGAAAAGCAGTCATCGCAGTTCGTGAGAATGAGGAACTCGCTAGTTCCATTGGTGTTAATCCGTTTAAGTGTTATGTCGGGGCGTTCACCTTTGCATGTGCACTGGCTGGTCTTGCCGGAGTTATCTATAGCCATTATATGACCATAATAAGTCCATCTACTCTTAGCATACACTATATGTTTTGGATGCTTGTCATGGTCATTGTGGGAGGGATGAGAACTTTCGCAGGCCCGATTTTTGGGGCTGTAATTTTCGTGTTCCTTCCTGAATGGTTAACAGCAGCTGAAGAATTTAGAATGGTGATAGTGGGCGTAGTTGTCCTTCTATGTATCCTATTCATGAGACGAGGAGTAGTCCCTTACTTGCTGGAAGTCTGGAGTAATATCAATGAAAGTGTGAGGTTAAAGAAAAAGATTAGCCAGTGAGTTTGAGAGGAAAAGAGAAGGCCCGTAACGCCTCTTCAAAGTTGTGGTGAAAGTTTTGAGCAGTTTATGAATTAGGATAAGAGAATATTATGATAATTCTTGAAACAAAGCGGCTATCAATAGATTTTGGCGGATTGAAGGCGCTTAAGGGTGTCGACATTCAGATCAACGAAGGTGACGTGTTTGGTCTCATAGGGCCCAATGGGTCAGGGAAGACAACATTTTTTAACCTTATAACCGGTTTTCTGAAACCCACTGCCGGATTGGTGTTATACAACGGGGAATCAATTACATCCTTGAAGCCATACGAAATTGCAGAAAGAGGGGTAATAAGAACGTTTCAACTGACGAGTCTTTTTCCTGATCTTACCTCTGAAGAGAACATAATCGTCGGTAGATACCTTAAGACCAAGGGTAATATCTGGGGGGCCATTACCCGCTCTAAAAGTTATCGCGAAGAGGAGGCCAAAGCGAAAAAAAAAGCCAGGGAGATTCTGGGTTTTTTAGGTATGGAAGCAAAACGAACTGTGCTTGCCAGGAACCTTTCATTCGGAGACGAAAGAAAACTTGAAATCGGAATAGCATTAGCTGCTGAACCGAGGTTGCTATTGCTGGATGAGCCAGCCGCAGGAATGAGTCCGGACGAGAGCACCAAACTGATGAGCTTGATCCGATCAATACAAATGATGGGAATAACCGTATTGATAGTAGAACATAACATGAGGGTGGTTATGGAGCTGTGTAGCAAGATAGCGGTCCTCAACTATGGTGTTAAGATTGCAGAAGGAACACCGAAGGAAATAGCCAATAACGATGAAGTTACCTCAGTGTATATAGGAAGAAAAGATGAAGATGCTTAACGTGAACAAGCTCAATGTTTACTATGGGAATGTTCAGGCACTATGGGATATAACGCTAGTGGTCAATGAACGTGAAATTGTGACACTTATAGGTGCCAACGGCGCTGGCAAGACTACCTTCATGATGACTCTATCTGGAATATTGAGACCGAAATCCGGAAAGATCGAATACCTGGGTTCTCGAATCGATGGTTTGAAGCCGCATTACATAATTAGCATGGGCATAGCCCAGGTTCCTCAGGGAAGGCATCTCTTTCCAGAGATGACTGTGAAAGAGAACCTTGAACTGGGTGCCTACAGGCTTAGAACAAAGCGGTTTATAAATGAAAGATTGGAGACAATTTATGGCCTTTTTCCTATATTGCGTGATAAAGAGAATCAGAAAGCAGGCTCTTTGAGTGGAGGTCAGCAACAAATGCTGGCCTTTGGCCGCGCATTAATGTCAAAGTCCAAGTTGCTGCTGTTAGATGAACCATCAGCAGGGTTGGCGCCCATTATGGTAAAGGAATTGGCCAGGATAATAAGAAATCTCCGCGAGAAAAAAGAAATGACAATCCTGATTGTCGAGCAGAATGCTATACTTGCACTGGACCTTGCGGATAGAGGCTATGTTTTAGAATCGGGCAACATGGTGGCAAGCGGAAAGACATCTGATCTATCAAAAAGTGAATTGGTAAAGAAGGCATATCTGGGGATGTGATCTGGAGATGGGTGTTGATCGTTTTTTTGCAGTTATAGGTAGAAAGCTACGAGAGATTCTTTTTTCGGGGAATTTAAGCTGTGATCGAGGAAATTTGAATGAAAATGTTGAGACTGAAAAATCAGTCGGTGAACGATGTCATGGGAGCAATGGGAAATAGTAAGTACTCAACCGCCAAAACTGTAATAAAAGCCTTTGATCTTTTGGAGGCCCTCGCAAAAAGACAGCCTGCAAAGGCGACAGAATTAGCAACGGAATTGGGGTGGACGAGGAGTAATCTTTATCGTGTGCTCGAAACCCTGACCAGTATAGGTTATGTGGAAAAAGATAATAATTCCGAATACTGCCTTGGCATTAAACTTTTCGTTCTCGGAAATTGTGCGCGACGTATTGATAGGCTTTCAGAAATGGCGCGACCTTACATGGTGGCGTTGGGCAAGTTATCTGAGGAAACCGTTAATCTTGCAATTCGGCATGAAGATAGAGTCCTATACGTGGATAAAATAAAAAGTGCACATTACCTAAAACTGGACCAGCCCATAGGAAAATCAGACCCTCTATACTGCACAGCCCTGGGTAAGGTTCTACTTTCCGGTTTAACAGACGGTCAATTAAAAGATCTCCTTTCATCCCTGGAACTCGTGCCATACACAAAAAGGACGATCGTAGACCCTGAGGTGCTGTTAAGTGAGATTCATAATATAAGGAAAATTGGTTATGCAACTGATTTG